>JANYFI010000138.1 GCA_025362765.1 Ferruginibacter sp.
GTCCGCCGCCTGCTATCACTATGGTCAGCAATTCCTTTATTTCCACCGGATCATTACTGATGGCGGCCTTCTCCATATTTTCCAGCAAAATAACCTACTGGATTTTTGATAAGGTAAAATATAAAAAGAAAAAATAGCTGCCTTTACACCGCGGATATTTTATCTATTTTTCACCTTCCCACTCCTGGTAAAAATGCTGTAAGAACTGCTCCATAAATTCATGTCTTTCTTCGGCCATTTTTCTTCCTGTATGGGTATTCATTTTATCTTTCAACAACAACAGTTTTTCGTAAAAATGATTGATGGTAGGAGCGCTGGTATTTTTATAGGCTGCTTTACTCATGTGTAAATCGGGGGCAATGGCGGGGTTATACAATTCCCTGTTTTTAAAGCCGCCGTAATTAAAAGCTCTGGCTATGCCGATGGCACCCAACGCATCCAGCCTGTCAGCATCCTGCACCACTGCCAGTTCGGGGCTGCTGAATGTTTGCGTAAAATTTCCACCTTTAAAAGAGATGTTGCGGATAATATTTTCTACATGTGCTTTAATTTCATTGTCAACATCAAGTGACTGTAAAAATTTTGTGGCGGTCACTGGACCAATTTCTTCGTCTCCATTGTTAAACTTGGCATCGGCAATATCGTGCAGTAACGCAGCCAGCGCTACCACAAAGCCATTTACATTTTCGGTTTTTGCAATCGTGATGGAGTTTTTCCACACCCGTTCTATATGAAACCAGTCGTGACCGCCTTCGGCTCCCTGCAACGTTGTTTTTACAAAATTTACTGTGGCTGTTATAATATTATTTTCCGTCATCGGGTAATTTTATTTAAAAGAGAGATTAAAATTTACCGGTAAAGTTAGCCCTTGAATGTACTATACCGCTTGCAAAACACCATAAGTTTTAATGGCATCCTCAAATATCCAGAAGGCTTTTTAGCTGTAAAATAAGCTATGGTCAACAACAGGTAAAATTTTATTTACCCAGCCTGTTGCTTTATCTCCACATTCAATGCCATCTGTTACATTGTCAATCCACCTAAAAAAGGGTATTTTTATTGTGTCGCTATAAATCAAACTTTATTTGTCAAATTTTGTTCTTATTACTAACCAGTAACCTTAAACAGTTTACTCAAAATAAAACACAATGAATATTGCAATAGTAGGCGGCGGATTTGCCGGAGTAAATCTGGCAAAGAAACTTGCCAATAAAGATGGGTACCAGGTAACCTTAATAGATAAAAATAATTATAATTTTTTCCCGCCTTTAATTTATCAGGTGGCTACCGGGTTTTTGGAACCCACCAGTATAAGTTACCCTTTCCGTAAATTATTCTCGGGTAAAAATAACCTGCATTTCAGGCTGGCTGAAGTGTTAAAAGTGGTGCCAGAGCAAAATAAACTGATACTGAATGATGGTGAACTGGTGTACGATCAACTGGTGTTTGCTACGGGCGCAGAGACCAATTATTTTGGTATGAAAAACGTAGCGGAGAAGTCATTGCCCATGAAAACATTAAGCGATGCCCTGGAAATGAGGAACAGGTTGCTGGAAAATATGGAGAAGGCCGCCATCAGTAATGATCCGGTGGAAATAAAGGAATTGCTGACCATAGTGATAGCAGGCGGCGGACCTACCGGCGTTGAATTGGCCGGTATGTTTGCAGAAATGAAGAATGGCATCCTGCGAAAAGAATATCCTTTTTTATCTGGTAAAGGAGGCGAAATTTACCTGGTAGATGGCTTAGGTGCGGTACTTACCCCGATGAGCCCCGAATCGCAAAAAGATACTTATGAAGCGCTTACAAAACTTGGTGTAAAAATAAAACTCAACTGCCAGGTGAAGGATTATATCGACAATAAGGTAATATTGGCTAATGGCGAAACCATCGGTACAAGGAGTTTAATTTGGGCAGCCGGGGTAACAGCAATGGCATTTGAAGGCCTGCCCGCTGAAAGCTATGGCCGGGGAAAAAGAATGTTGGTGGATGAGTTTAATAAAGTAAAGAATACCCAAAATATTTATGCGCTTGGAGACACCGCTTTGCAAACCACGGATGCAAAATTTCCGAATGGCCATCCGCAGGTAGCACAAGTGGCTATTCAGCATGCGATTCACCTGGCTAAAAATTTTGAGTTAATAAACCAAGGCAAAGCGCCTGCACCTTTTGTGTATAATGATAAAGGGTCAATGGCAATTATTGGCAGAAATAAAGCGGTAGTTGATTTGCCCAAACCTAAGCTCCACATGTATGGTTTTATAGCCTGGATGGCGTGGCTATTTATTCACCTGGCATCGCTGATTACTTACCGTAACAGGGTGCGTACTTTCTGGAATTGGATGATTGCCTACTTTACAAAAGATCAGTCTTTAAGAATGATTTTAAGGCCTGCAAAAAAGCAATAGGTAGCAACTCAAGCACCTGTTGCAAAACCGCAGCCGTTCGCCGTAAATTAAGCTGTCAGAATTCATGTTTTACCAATGCGTACAAGCGCTCCATTTTAGCGCATTGCCGTTGATAAATTAATTGATTTTTTTTATCAGGCAAAAACGTTTTGCCAATTTCAATATTAATGGAGGAGGATAAGTGCAGCGCTTCGATACCAACCATTACAGCGCCCAATGCAGCATTTTCTTCCGCCGTGGAAACTATAACCGGCAGGTTAAATATGTCTGCGAGCATTTGTACCCATAGTGAACTTTCCGTAAAACCTCCACTCACATAGATGGTGGTTACGTTGGCCTTTTCCATGAGAATTTTGCCAATGCCATACACGTTGTAAATGACTGATTCCAATGCGGCTCTCACCATATGGTTGATGGTGTGTTTAACGTCTAATCCAAAATAAACACCCCTAGCGGCAGAGTTCCATAGCGGAGCTCTTTCGCCTAAAATGTAAGGAAGTAATATGAGCCCTTCGCTGCCTGATGCAATGCTACAGGCCAGGTTAATAAATTCATCATAGGGGCTTTTGTCCTGCAATAAATTTTCTTTTAACCACTGGATAACGATGGCGCCGTTATTGCTTGCACCGCCAATAATATATTGCCCGCCACTGAGGTAATAACAAAAAGTACGCATGTCTTTATCAGTCTCCGGCTGGGTAGTGGTAATTCTTGCGGCACTGCTGGTGCCAATGGTAATAGCCATAGAATCTTTTACTGTAGCGCCTGTGCCAAGATTGGCCAAAGCGCCATCGCTGCTGCCGGTTATAAATGGGGTTGCTTTAAAGGCCTGTAACCGTTCAGTTAATTTGTTGTGTTTAACTGCAGGCAAATATTCAATGTGGGTGGTGGATACAATGGCAGACAATTGCTGTTCTTCGATGCCCAACAAGGTGAGACTTATTTTTTCCCAACGCAACTCAACGCTGTTTAACAGGCCGGTGGCAGAAGCAATGGCTGTATCAATTATATATTTTGCAAACAGCCGCTGAAAAACATATTCTTTTATACCAATAAATCTGGCTGTTGTTGAAAAGATAGCCGGTTCATTTATTTTAAACCACCACATTTTGCACAAAGGTGACATGGCATGTATGGGCACGCCCGTAGCATGATAGATTTTTTTTCCTTTCACTGTCGCACGCAATGCGATTGCCAGATCGGCGGCATGGTTGTCTGCCCAAATAATACAATTGGTTAAAGGGATATCATTTGCATCCATCAAAATTAAACTGTGCATGGCGGCCGAAAAGCTGATCAATACAGGCTTGTGTTGCGGCAATTGAGAGGACAATGCAATAAGGCTGCTGACTACAGCTTCCAGAATTGTTTCAGGGTTTTGCTCATGCCGGTTTTCCTGCGGATGCAGCATTGGATAACTGCAAGCTTGTTTAGCCAATATCTGGCCTGTAGCTGAAAATGCCACTGCTTTGGTTGAAGTGGTGCCGATATCAATGCCGATAAAATAATCCATGCTGCTCATAGTATAACCTGTTAAGTTTTATTTGCCGTCAATTTACCAATTAATTGTATGGCGCCGCCAATAGTTTTATTGCTGACTGAATTTCTCCAAATAAAAAAGGAGCAGATAAAACAATCAAATACCTTTATGCTTTAAATGTCATTCAAACCCTTTTTTAAAGAATCTTGTTTCTGCTTATGTGAAAAAATGCTGTTTATACCATTTCAAAATCCCATGGCTATTAAATTGATAATATCTTCACGTCGCCATAAATAACAAAATAATCACTATAATTTTTTAATCATTTATATGAACATACACAAAATTGCCGCACCACTGATTTTGCTGGTTGCCGCCATTTTTTTATTATCTGTACAAACAACCTATGGTCAGCGAAAAAGAGAAAGCTTTAACAGCAACTGGAAGTTTAAACTGGACAGTATCAACGATTACAGTAAACCTTCGGCAAGTACCGAAGGCTGGCGGCCTTTAACGCTGCCACACGACTGGAGCATTGAGTTTGCTTTTGATTCCACCAGCCCTACCGGCAATGGCGGCGGCGCTTTACGGGGTGGCCTTGGCTGGTATGTTAAGAATTTTACTCTGCCACTTAGCTCGAAGGATAAGGTGGTGAGCATTGATTTTGATGGGGTATACATGAACAGTGAAGTATGGATCAATGGGCATTATCTTGGCCTGCGGCCCTATGGTTTTAGTTCTTTCAGATATGACCTAACGCCTTACCTAAAATACGATGCTGAAAAAAATGTGATTGCTGTTAAGGTAGATAATTCAAAGCAGCCCAATTCCCGCTGGTATTCCGGTTCGGGTATTTACAGAAATGTATGGCTGGTTACCACCTCAAAAATATTTGTTGATCATTGGGGAACCTTTATTACTACACCGGTGGTTAGTAAACAAGCCGCCACGTTACATATCAATACCAATATAAGGAAGGCAACTGCCGGTCAGAAAAATATATCCGTTACAAATATTGTTTATTCCACAGCCGGAAAACAGGTATCAAAAAAAGCAACTGCCGGTATAACAATAAAAGACTCCACGATGTTAATTGAACAGGACCTGCAGGTAACGGCACCTGAGTTATGGTCAGATACAAGACCATATTTATACAAGGTAGTAACCGAGGTGATAAGCGATGGAAAAATAATTGATGACTACACAACTTTTGTGGGAATACGCAGCTTTGTATTTGATGTAAACAAAGGCTTTTTACTTAATGGGAAACCTGTTAAAATAAACGGTGTTTGCGATCACCATGATCTGGGTTGTCTTGGTACAGCGATTAATACAAGAGCATTAGAAAGACAATTGGAAATATTGAAAGGCATGGGTTGCAATGGCATTCGTACATCGCATAATCCACCGGCACCAGAATTATTAGATCTTTGCGATAAGATGGGTTTTATTGTAATGGATGAAGCATTTGATATGTGGAAGATGAAGAAAAATAAATATGATTATCACCTTTTATGGGATCAATGGCATAAAAAAGATTTACAGGATTTAATACTTCGTGACCGCAATCATCCTTCTGTATTTATCTGGAGCATTGGCAATGAAATACCCGAACAGGGAGACAGCACCGGCACCACCATAGCAAAGGAACTCGCCGGTATTGTAAAGGAACTGGATGTTACGAGACCCATTACTTCCGCACTCGATCAACCATACCCTGGCAATAAAATTTACCAGTCTGGTGCGCTTGACCTTGTTGGTTTTAATTACCACCACCAGTTGTATGCAGCTTTTCAAACAAATTTCCCAGGACAAAAATTTATCGGTACCGAAACCGTTTCTGCACTTGAAACCCGTGGGCAATACGACCTGTTTCCATCTGACAGCATGCGCCGCTGGCCCGTACGTTGGGATAAGCCTTTTAAAGAAGGCAATAAAGATTTAACCGTTTCGGCATACGACAATGTATCGGCTCCATGGGGCTCCACTCATGAAGAAACCTGGAAGGTGATTAAAAAGTATCCCTTCCTTTCTGGCCAATACATTTGGACGGGGTTTGATTATATTGGTGAACCAACTCCTTATCCATGGCCGGCACGAAGTTCGTATTTCGGTATCATTGACCTCGCTGGTTTTCCAAAAGATGTGTACTACATGTACCAAAGCGAATGGACAAATAAAAACGTATTGCATTTGTTGCCGCACTGGAACTGGCGGCAAGGCGATACCGTTGATGTGTGGGCATATTACAACAATGCAGATGAAGTAGAATTGTATTTGAACGGCAAATCCGTTGGTATAAAAAAGAAAACCGGTGATGACCTGCACGTGATGTGGCGCCTGCCTTTTGAAGCAGGTACACTTAAAGCAATCAGCCGTAAAAATGGTAAAACTGTATTAGCAACAGAAGTGTCTACGGCAGGCCCGGCTTACAAAATTGAATTAATAGCCGATAGAAAAACGATTGCGTCAGGAGGAGATGATTTAAGTTTTGTAACCGTTAAAGTGCTGGACAAAAATGGCAACCTGGTACCGGATGCGGCCAACCTGGTGCAGTTTGAAGTAAGCGGTGGAGGAAGTGTTGCAGGAGTTGACAATGGCAACCAAACCAGTATGGAAAGCTTTAAGGATAACAAGCGCAAAGCTTTTAACGGCCTCTGTTTGGCGGTTATAAAAGCAGGCGGCCAAAAAGGGAACATGGTTTTAAAAGTAACGGCGCCGGGTTTACAGTCTGCGCAAATAAACATTACTTCAAAATAAAGATTGTATCTTTTATAAAGCCGTCACCAAATTTTTTGGTGACGGCGTTTTTAATTTTTAATGCTATATACTATGATAAAAAAAATGATCGCTTTTATTTTCCTGCTCAGCTTATTACAACATATTTCTGCGCAGCAAACTGCAAAAGACAGCGTGCTGATTTTTGCCTCTTTCAGAGACAATGGCGAGGATGGCTTGCATTTAGCGTACAGTAAAGACGGGTACAAATGGACGGCATTAAAGGAGGATAGTTCTTTTGTTATCCCAACAGTGGCCAAAGATAAATTGATGAGAGATCCCTGTATCATTAAAGGTCCCGATAATTTATTTCATATGGTGTGGACGGTGAGTTGGAAAGACCGGGGCATTGGGTACGCCAGTTCGAAAGATTTGGTGCATTGGAGCCCACAGCAGTTTATACCCGTAATGCAGCATGAGCCTACCGCGTTAAATTGCTGGGCACCAGAAATTATTTATGATGAGCGGCATAAAAATTATATGATCTACTGGTCAACCACCATTCCAGGCAGGTTTGCCAGCGGGGATACAAGCGGCGATGATAAATACAATCATCGCCTGTATTATGTAACCACCAAAGATTTTA
>JANYFI010000140.1 GCA_025362765.1 Ferruginibacter sp.
TTTACATCCGCATTTTCAAGTTATTGTACCGGATATTCCCGGCAGCGGCCAATCAGCTTTTATAAAAGAGGCTAATATTGAAACCTATGCGGAAATAATAAAATTGATTATTGAGGCTGAATTGCGAAAACAGCCTAAAAAAAACAAAGCAGATGTTGCGATAATTGGACACAGCATGGGCGGTTACATAACGCTGGCCCTTGCCGAAAAATGGCCGGATTATTTCAAGGGCCTGGGATTGTTCCATTCAACCGCCTTTGCAGATAGTGATGAAAAAAAGACTGCCAGGCGCAAAGCAATTGATTTTATCAATACAAAAAGCGCCACAGCATTTTTAAAGATGACTACGCCTTCCCTTTTTACTAAATCATTTGCGGAGGACCACACTGATGAAGTAAATCAATTGATTGATGAGGGGAAAAAATTCAGCAGCGAAGCATTGGTTCAGTATTACGAAGCCATGATTGAGCGGCCAGATAGAACGGAGGTATTAGGAAATTTTAATAAGCCGGTATTATTTTTAATAGGAGAACAAGACTCCGCTATCCCTCTACAAAGCAGTTTGCAGCAATGCTATCTGCCAAATCAATCGCATGTAAGTATATTAAAACAGTCGGCGCATATGGGTATGTGGGAAGAAACGGAAAAAGCAAACAATATTTTATTAGATTTTTTACACAATATTTTTTAACAGCCCCACAAGCACATCACCCAACGTTTTTATCTATATTTATATCTACTACGTGCTTAAACTGCTGAACAACAAATGAAAAAAACACTCCTGATATCGATATTACTACTGTGCGCCCTATGTACTTTTTCCCGGCACATAAAAGGCGGTTTTTTCAATTATAAATATTTGGGACCTGGGGTTGTTAACACCAATTACCTTAATTATAAAATTACCCTTACAGTTTACATGGGTTGCGATGCAACAGCTAATCAAATGGATGCAACTGTAAACTTTACTTTTTTTGATGGTACTTCTTCCACTGTGGTAAATAATGTCCAGGTAAACCAGAGCTCAAATTATTTATTGCAAAAAGTATACGATGATCCCTGTATTAGCGGCGACCAGGCTATTTGCTACTATAGAATTGTAACCTACGAATTGGCTAGCGTTGAATTACCAGTTTCTGCAAATGGGTATACAGTAAGTTATCAACGTTGTTGCCGGATCGAAAATATGGATAACATTCAAAACTCCGGTACTGTTGGCAATACTTATACCATAAAAATTCCCGGCACGGCATCGTTGGTACCAAATGCCAATAAAAATAATAGCCCGGTATTTCCAATAAATGATACAGTGGTTATTTGTGAAAATAGCTATTTTCAGTACCCTTTTTCAGCCAGTGATCCTGATAAAGATTCTCTTAGCTATTCATTCTGCAATTCTTTCACCGGTGGCAGTGCCGACATTCCGGCGCCCCCTGTTGCTGGTGCACCTTTTTACGCTAGTGTTCCGTATTTCCAGTCTTATAGCGGTTCATTTCCGTTGGGCAATAAGGTTACCATTAATCCTGTAACAGGTTTAATTAGCGGCGTTGCGCCAGGTATTGCCAATACTGGAGAATATGCTGTTACCGTTTGTGTTTCTGAGTACAAAAAAGGCGTTTACCTTGGCGAAACACGCAAAGAACTGCATATTCGCGTAAGAGATTGCTCCTCGACAAAGGCTTTTTTAAACCCCATCCCCACCAGTTGCGATGGCTTTAACGTTAATTTTTCCAATGATGCCGTTAACCCATCCGGGACTGATTATTTGTGGACATTTGGAGAACCCGTTTCAGGTATTAATAACACTTCTACTTTGGCTACACCTTCCCATACTTACAAGGATACTGGCGTGTACACATTAAAATTAAGGGTTTCCATTGGCGGCCTGTGTGCAGATTCTACTACAGTACCCGTTAGAGTTTACCCAGGATTTTTTCCGGGTTTTATATCCAATGCACCACTTTGCAAAGGATTTCCTGTACAGTTTACCGACACTACCAAAGCCACTTATGGATCAGCAGCGGTATGGCAATGGAATTTTGGCGATCCAGGAGTTACTGCTGATACGAGTGTGATAAAAAAACCGACTTATATTTATCCTGATTCAGGTACGTACCAGGTTCAACTGATTGTTGGCAGTTCGCTGGGCTGCATTGATACCGTGAAGGGCACTGTTCAAATCAGGAACAATCCTGTGATATCCATTGTACCGCATGATACACTGATATGTAACATTGATACGCTTCAAATTAAAACGTTTAGTCCAGGCAGTTTCTCCTGGAGTCCTAACTACAATATCAGCAGTCTTACAAGTGCCAACCCTCTGGTAAGTCCTGATGTGCCCACCACTTACTATTTAACTTACAAAGATCTCACAGGCTGTATTGGAAGAGACTCTGTGTTTGTAAATGTTATCAGCACCGTACAAATAAATGCCGGCAACGATACAACCATTTGCAAAACCGATGGTATGATTATTGGCACTACCAGCAATGCATTGCATTATATTTGGACGCCAGCCACATATCTTAGCAGTGACACGGCAAAACAACCTTTTGCAAATCCACTTGTCTCCAGTGTTACTTATCACGTTACGGGTAATGTTGGCAAATGCAACAGTTCAGACGATATTACCATTCGCACGTTGCCTTATGCGCCGGCCGATGCGGGAAACGATACAACAGTTTGCTATGGCAAAACTGTTCAGCTAAAAGCCACCGGTGGTACAACCTATCAGTGGTCGCCAGCCACATTTTTAAATGCCGTCAACATTGCCAGCCCGGTTGCGGTAAATGCTACCAATACCACCCAGTATATTGTAGCGGTAATAGATGTAAGCGGTTGCCCAAAGCCCGCTTTTGATACCGTAATAGTAAATGTAGATCCGCAGGTATTGGCCAATGCAGGACCTGCAGACACAACGTCTGTACTTGGCGAACCACTGAATTTAACGGGTACAGGAGGTGTAGGGTATGAATGGACGCCGGCTACCTGGCTAAATAGCACTAATACCGCCACACCTGTAGCACTCCCTGAAAATAATATTACTTATTACCTGAAGGTAACAAGCAAAGCTGGCTGTAGCGCTACCGACAGTATTCGTGTAAAACTATATAAAGTGCCTCCAAGTTTGTATGTTCCTACAGGATTTTCGCCCAATAACGATAGTAAAAATGATGTGTTGATTCCCATTGCGCTGGGCATGCGAACGCTGGATTATTTCAGGATTTTTAACCGGTGGGGCAAATTACTATTTTATACCAGCCAAAAAGGAAAGGGATGGGATGGTACTTTTAACGGCGTGCCGCAAGATCCAGGCACCTATGTGTGGATGGCGTCAGGCACTACCTTTCAAAATAAATTAATTAAATTAAAAGGTACAGTGGTTTTGTTAAGATAACATCATGCTCTTATTGATAGTATGGCTGTTAAAAAATTGGACCCCACTTTTCGCAACATACTATTTCCGTCTGCCGCATTGATTACGGCCATTTATTATTTTATACATCAACCTTTTCTCACCAGCTCTTTAATAATTCTCCGTTAATTTTGCGGCATGAATAAGATTGCATTAATTACCGGGGCTACTTCCGGCATTGGCGAAGCTTGTGCGAAAAAATTTGCGGGGGCTGGGTATGATCTGATTGTAACCGGCAGGCGTACCGATCGCCTGGAACAACTAAAAATCAACCTACAGGCTGATTTTCCTATAAAAATATTATCATTAACTTTTGATGTGCAAGACCGTAAAGCTGTCGAAAGCAGACTTGGTGAACTACCTGAAGCCTGGAGGCAAATTGACGTGTTAATTAATAATGCAGGCCTGGCGGCAGGCAGAGATTTGTTTGCAGATGCGGACATGAACGATTGGGAAACCATGTTGAATACCAATGTGCATGGGTTATTATATGTTACAAAAACGGTTGTTCCATGGATGATTGCCCGGCAAAAAGGTCATATTATTAACATGGGCTCCATTGCGGCAAAAGAAGTGTATGAAAAAGGAAATGTATACTGCGCCAGTAAATCTGCCGTGGACGCTCTTAGCAGGGCCATGCGCATTGATTTGTTACAGCATCATATAAAAGTAACCTCTATTCATCCCGGAGCAGTTGAAACCGAATTTTCATTGGTACGTTTTAAAGGAGACGAAGCAAAAGCCGCCGCCACTTACACAGGTGTTACTCCACTGACAGCAATCGACGTGGCAGATACCATTTTTTATTGCGCTGGTTTGCCGGCACATGTTTGCATTAACGACCTGGTAATAACGTGCACACAACAGGCAGATGCCTTTTACTTTAACAAAAACAACCAATAATTGTATTAATGACAACGATTTTTTTTGCTTTTAAATAACATTTTTTAAAAATATCCGTTTACATGTTGGCATGACTTTGGAAATGATGCTGTCAAATTATTTAACTATGATGAATATTGACAGAAAAATTTGCAGGTGCATCCAACTATCCTGAACCCTAACCAAACCCACATGAAGACTTTGTACCTCTTTTTTGCGCTGGCTTTTCTGCTCTTACCCGGAAAAGACGCTCATTCACAAAACGTAATCCGACAATCTGCCTGTAATGATCCTTACATTTTACACCAGGCCGACAGTATTAAACAGGAATTAGCCAAACAAGGTTTTATAATTGTAAAAGAAGCTTCCATGGCAATGGAGAGTGAATATGAAATGCCGGTGATTGTTCCCTTAACAGAAGGCAGCTGGTACCAGTTTGTTTTTATAGGCGATGTAACATCCAAACTATACGAAGTAAGAATGTACGACTGGGACGAAAAGCAGGTAGCTTACCAGAAAAAGCAATGGGGTGATGTGGATGGGAATGTGATCAGTTATTCCTACATCCCAAAATTATCAGAATATCATATGATGAAACCTGTTCAGGTAAATAAAAAGAAGAAAAACCTTTGTGGTTATGTCATGTTGCTAAAAAAAGTGAAGTAATAAATGCGTTCCCATAAGTGTTGATTATATATGTTGATTTGCGCCCCTGTTAAACGGGGCGTTTTTGTTAATTTTGGACTTTTCTATGACTTATTATATTCTGAGTTAAATTGATGGCACATATTAAAATTTACACATTTTAGCATCTGATGGGACGACAGATTCAGATATGTACCACTGATTCAGATAACGTACTATTCCAAAATTATTTACGGTTAAACTTTGACTGCATTTTTTTACAATCTTCGGCTCCAACGCTTAATAAACTGTACATAAATAGCTTTTCCGAAACTAGCTTCACCTTTAGCACACAAATATTAATTTGGAATAAAAATTTTATTTGGACACCTGAATTTAGGCAGCAAAAAATAAAGGAGGGAAAATTTTACATAGAGAACATTTCAAATGCGCCGCTGATTGAATTTTCAAAAACTCTTTGGATGGAACACAATAATCATGGTCGTATTTACTGGACAAAATATTTTACTTCTGGACCAATTGAGTATGATGTAACTCGGTTTGAAAAATTTTATGAAACCATAACGAAATGGTTTATTAAAAATGCCAAAGGAAAAATTAAATCCGCTGGAACAAACATTTATTATCTTGAAGATGCGTGGAGAAAATACCATGCGCAAAAAAACGGCAGCTAAATATTTTTCAACTTTATCAGTTTTCTATTTGGTTTTAATAACCTTCATTTCTTAATGATCTATTGTTTTTGATCAATACCCTAAGTATTGACAGATCATACATTCCCCGAAAGTTTTAGGCTTTATTGCTACAACTTATTGCGCCAGCGATATTCTTACCTGTACACCTGCCCTCGTATTAGTAATGGGTGCGCTGGAAGAAATGTAGGGGATTACCCTGCGCTGATCAAAATATAATTTCAGGTTTACCCTGCTGTTTAAATAATAATCAATTGTTGGTGATAAAGTTATTTCTCTACTTCCTCCGGTAGGTAACGTGGCTGCCTGGTCCAGGCGGTTATTTACGGTTACATTGTCCCGTATCTTCATATCAAACCTGAAGTTAATTTCGTTGTCCAGTTTACCTTTGCCGCCTTTGCTTAAAAATTTGGGTAATGTAAGGCCGCCCAGTAACCTTAGTCCTTTTTTACGATACCCGCCGCCAATAGAAAATTCAGTTGACCGGGTTTCACTTAACTGAAAATCTACCAGGCTTAAACTCAGTGTTCGCTGTTTGGTATAGTCTAATTTAAACTGCATTTGATTGGTAAACATTACATCAATGCCCACCAGCGGAGCAAACTGTTCGGTGATAGTAATGTTTGGCACGAGAAAATAAGGCACGTAATTCCGGGATATGGTATCGTAAAATGAAGGATAACCATACCTGTATTGGTCCGCATAAAACAGCGCCGAGGTAAACCCATTCATGCTCAAACTTCCGTTGTAGGCATGTGAGAGCGTTATATTAGAAAATATTTTTTCCAATCCTTTTACGCGGCTAAGGCCGGTATAATCCAGCTTCCAGTTGGGCTTTGGTATAAAGCCCTTATAAGGATTTGACTTAATGTTGGGATTGCTTTGGTTAATAAGCGAAATAGACTTGGGATCTTTACCGGAATAAGCCGCAACAAATGCAGGAATCAACACATCGGTAGCATACCGGTTGTACCCGTGTGCATACCCATCCGCATCTGACGGTATGCCTGCGTTGTATTTGTTAGCAGTACCGAGCCGTTGTGAAATAACCTGGCGGTAATCCTGAAATTTCTGGAAGGTGGCGGAAATTCTGTTGGGATCAAATTTACCAAATAAGGTTTTGTACGATATGTAACTGATATCAAAACTACCGCCTGAATAAGGACTTAAATGGCCGAAATGACTTCCGCTGCCGGTAGTATCTTTAAATATTTCTGAATAGTTTTTACTGAAGGTTTTATTCAAATTCAGCGAAATGGTTAAATCTCTGATTGGTTCCAGTTGCGCCGTTAAAATAAGCCGCTGATCAAATGATTGCTGAAACAATGTACTGAAGTTGCTGTCTTTTGTGATCAATCCTTTTTTTGCAGCGGCATTCATCCAGCTGGTATCAGGCTGTCGTCCGGCTATAAATCCAATGTCGGGCTGCATGCTGCGCCAGTTGCGGCCCAGCTCCTGAGTACTATCCATATAACCTGGTAACCTGGTATTGGCATTTTCAGAAATCGACACATTTACCTGTTTTAAACTGCTTACCAGTTTACCAAAAACCCTGCCCATTGTTCCCACATATGGCATGGCTTTGGGGTCCTTTATTTTTATTGTTCGTATGCGCTTGATTTCTTTTGTCCTGATGCTATCTTTTGTAACATACCTGTAAATAGTATCTTTTTTGATGGTAACTTTCTTTTCTGTTCGCTCAGCTTTTGGCTGGTCTATTACTTTGAAAAATTTTAATTTATTGTACAAGCGTGTAAAGTCAAACTGGGCGGTAGCTTCTTTTGTTTGACCGTTTTCCAAAATATTTCCTAACTCAACCGCCAGCCTGGAAGCTCCTATCCAGTGATAGGTAGCCTGGTATTTCAGGTTTACAGTTGTCCAGTCCAGTAAAGGAAATTTAGTGGTCGGCAACGTGTAACTGATATTTCCCGTTTGGTCATACAGCGTATTTCTTCCTCCCTTAAATAAATTTTTGATGATGGTGTCTTTCTTTTCCTTGGTATCAATGCGGCCATAAGGTTCGTCTATACGGCTGTTATTGGTAGCAGTAAAATCAAAAAGGATGGATCGTGTTAAGCCCCAGCGCAAAATATAATCCCGCTGAAACGTAAAATATTTATCATAGGTTTCGGGAATTTTATATTTATCAGAACCCACACTACGCGGCCTGATGGCGCCAAACTGCCGTTGAATATCAGCCCTGAAACTTAATTGTGACGGCACGGGATTTACATTAAAATCCTTCACCAGGTCAAACCAGTGCTTTTTACGTTTAGAAAATAATTTCATTTTTTTGAAGGGCTCAAAATATTTTGGCTGGGGCACAAAATTATAGCCCAGACCTCCGCGGTGGCGGGTAATTTCATTGTTTTCAATTAATGGATTGTGCGCCTGTATATTGATGTATGAATAGCTTACATCCAGGTTTTCAATATCATAAATTTTTGGCTTTTTGGTGCCGGTGCGGTTTTTACGCACGTTAGTAAAATTCAATGTCTTGGTACTGGTAAAGTCTACAGCGGCATTTTTTATAGAGTCCCTGATACTTGCCGGCGAAACGGCTAATTTGTCTTTTAATTTTATATCAAGGTCATACGGATCATACTCGGGCATACTAACTGTTTGTGAATAGCTTGCAAAAACAGGAATGGAGATGGCCGCTTTTTTTGGTAATAATTTTCCCAGCTCAAGGTTGGTGGCAATGTCAAACTGAGTCATATCATCTCTAAATCTTTCATCCACTCTTTGTTCCAGTGTTCCAAAACCGGTGGTGTGGGTAGAAATAGATCCGGTGATAGTACCAAGGTCAGCAAGGTTCATATCCATTCTTGCCAAGGCGGCATACCCTCCTTTTTCATTGATAGAAGTAAGCCTGAGTTCATTTACCCAAATTTCGCCGCAGGCATTGGGATTGTTTACATTTTCCACACCAATTAATATTCCTCTCAATTCACCCAAATTAGGGTCGCCCATGATGGAATAGGTTTGCCCGTTAGGCTGCGCCTGGCTAAAAATTGTTGTAGGTACACCCTGCACATTGCGCATTTGCTTTAATTTGGGCAGTACAGTAAGGTCAACATTAAGGTTATTGATGGCCCGCCACAGGGTATCATTGTAAGCATCTGTATCGGGATTTAGTGTATTTGCCGTAAGCGGCGTGGCATACAACGGAATTTTTATCTCGTAATAGTTGCTTACAAAGTCGGTTCCTATCCTAATCACCGCGTTTAAATCCCGGTCGTTGATAGTGCTGTGGGCGCTGCTTTCCGTGTGAATGTACATTGATAAATTGCCGTACTGCCGAATATCCCGGTTAGCAAAAGTTTGAAAAACACCTCTTGCATCTTTTTTACCAAGACTGCAAAATTGTAATGACATACTTTGTTCGTTTTGCAACAGGTTTACCCCGTTATTGCTCTGTACCTGCTGGCGTTGGATTTCTCTTGGCGTGCGATAAGGTAGCGGCGAGCGTTTGTCGTTTTCCTCAATATTTACAGCGCCAACATTAAAATCAACATTGGTATTGATCGGTGAATAAATACCGGAGCTGTCAATTTTATTTTGAAAAGTACGCCAGGTATTTCTGCTCAATTGTAATTCACCAAAACGCATTACGA
>JANYFI010000163.1 GCA_025362765.1 Ferruginibacter sp.
AAATCAGTCCGCTGATTTTTTCCTGGTGTTCCAGCGTGTATAAGCAGCTTAACACGCCACCGGCACTATGGCCTAATAAAAAAACCGGCAGACCACTTTGCGCCGCCTTCGCAATGTCAACTAACGTATCAATGTCACTCACAAAGTCTTCCATATTTTGTATATAAAAACGTTCTCCCTCCGACTGTCCACGCCCCTGTAGGTCAAGCGCATAAACCGCATAATTTTGCCGGGTAAACTGTTCGGCAGTCCATTGGTAATAACCGCTATGAGCATTAAAACCGTGTACAATTACAATTACTCCTTTAGTATTTGTATCCGGCAACCAGATACGGGTGAAAATTTTTAAGCCCGCTTTGTTTTCAAATGTGGAAGTTTGTTGTTTCATGTGTGTATATTTTTTACTTGTTATGAGATTGATAGTACAATTTTCAGATTAACAATATCGTTTTGCGGGGTAACCTACAACCGTTGTGTTTATTTGTGTAGTTACCATTTTAGTTAAGTTTACATTAAGTACACCAAAAAACTTAGCGATATTTTTTTTCATTTTGTTATGTGGTAATTATCAAAAAATAAATGAGTAGTATGGCTATTGTAGCCGGCAGTTTTTGGCTGCTGATTGCTAATAATTACCCGTGGTCTATCACTACTGATTGCAATAACAAAAGTAGTAATGTACAGATGTGTAAACAATTGGCAAACCATTGTTTTAGTTGTCTGTTTTATCAAAAAATGTATCTAGAGTTTCCCCAAAAAATCCAAACAATTTTATGAGATGTTGATTAGATAGGGGTTTTATTGGAATTGGAAGTGTATCGCAATTTTTTATCTTAAAAAATCCTCATCTGCCAAATTTGCGGTTAAAAAAAATTACCCAAAAAATTGCATTCACTTTCGTACAATGCAGTTGCAACAAACATTTCAATACGATTATGGATGCAAACTCTTCTACCCTTGGGCGTTTCAAGGCGCGAGCCAATAAATTTTCGGAGATCCTGGGCAAGGGCCTCAATAAACCTGCTAAAAGAGTTATTAAGTAACTGATTTACGGTTTCAGCCCGTTAAAGACGTTAAGATATTCAATGTGGCCCGTAGCCTTCAGGAAGATATTGCACTGATAAAAACAGAAGCACGTCTCTGCCGCAATCTCTGCGATGAAGATTTTAGCGACCATATCAACAGCCAGATTATTCGCCTTGGCGATGATAAAATAACCGATGAAATGGTGATAGCCATAGGCCCTGGTGATATAGTGAAACCCTATGCCCAAGTGATGGAAAACCTTTGTAGCATTTACGATGGAAGCGCAGGGAAAGATGCAACAGACTACCATTTGTGCCAGGTAACAGCAGCCAATTTAGAACACAATAAACTGGTGCCGCTATATTGTGAAGCGTTCTCAGGCAAAGAAAAAGGCTATATAAGTATCACCAGCAGAGAGGATGAAAACTATGTGTTGCACTTATTAATTGAACTTACATCTTAGCAATAATTTTTTCTAAAAGCATTTAGGTTTATCTATTTTGCTACACAGCGTGTTAAAAAATCGTGGTAGCCGGATTTTAAAAGATCCGTAAAAAATCAGCTCAAATCAGTGTTCCTATCCTCAATCATTCAACGCAGCGTAAGCCATCACCCAGAATTTATCTGCCAGATGATAATGCGTTGAGCTGTATAATTGCCTGTAAAAAACAATCACCATTTTTTCTTTAGGATCTACCTGGCAAGAAGTTTTAAATGCCCCACCCCAACTGTAGGCGCCTACCTGGGATGGCATTCCACCAATTCCTCTTTCGGTAACAACAGAAAACCCCAAACCGAATTTATCATTGCCATAAGGCACATCCCCAATCTGGTTCATTGTTATCATTCTTACCGTATTGCGGCTCAATAATCTTTTGCATTATAAGTACCGCCATTCAGCATCATCTGTAAAAATACCCCATAATCATATGCTGTGGAAGAAAGCCCGGCACCGCCTGAAAAATAACTTTTTTTATGCAATGGATAATCAATATGGCCACCCAATACGTCGCCGGTTTGTTTTTGTAATTTACCTGTAGAGTCTTCGCTGTACATATTTACCAGGCGGCTGGCCTTTGCCGCAGGTAAATTAAAATAAGTATCCTCCATGCCCAGCGGTTCAAAATTCTTGTCTTAAAAAAATTTCCAGGCTCATACCCGACTATATTTCTACCAGGTCGCCCAGCACATCTACACTTAAACCATAGGTAAATTTTTCGCCGGGCTGGTGCAGTAAAAGAAGAGTACCTAAACGATTCATGGCATCTGATAACTTGTCTCCGCTTACATCTATTCCCGCAGTAATATTCTTCGTTGCATAAATAGCATTGGCCTCTTTAGTGCCTATTTGCGCATAGCCAATACCGGAAATATGCGTAAGCAGGTCTCTGATAGTAGCTTGTCTTTTTGCCGGAACAGTTGTATAAGTAGTACCGGCTTTATTGAACTTATCCAGTACTTTTTCATTGGCAAAAGAAGGGAGGATATAGGCAGAAATAGGATCGTCTAATAAAAATTTTCCTTCCTCAAATAACATCATAACAGCCACTCTGGTAATGGCTTTTGTTTGAGAAGCAATCCTGAAAATGCCCTCTTTTTTCATAGCCTGTTTAGCATCAACATCATTGTAGCCTGCTGATTTGTAATACACTATTTTACCGTTGCGAATGATCAATCCAACGGTACCGTTTACCCAGCCTTTCTTAACCCAGTCATTCATTTGAACATCTATTTTTTGTAAACGTTCTTCAGAAAAACCACTCGCCGCTACATTGGTTGACTGCTCTATCTTTTGTGCAGTTACACTACAGGCAATCAATATTTCTATCACCAAAAAGGATGTACTTAATTTTATAAACTTTTATTTTAAATTTTTTATACGAAAATTACCGGCTTTGCAATCATACCAGGATGCTGTAGATCATTTTATTTCAACTTTCCATAGCACAAAGCGCACTAAGTATTTTTTATCTAATTTCTTCTGTAAACAAATCACTCCCTATCTTATCCTTTAAATAAACAGCTGGCAATACAAAATAAATTTGGTAAGCTATCACTCAAAAAACGATTGCAGAAAACTCAAATCTATTTATTGTGAGCGGCAACCATTCTGGAAGAATCTATAGTCTCAAAATTAAATACTATGCACAATAAAAAAAGAGTGATAGTACATTATGACTATCACTCTTTTTATTGGCTGTCTTTTTATAAATTAGGATTTATATTGGCATCCGTAAGTGGAACCGGAAACCAATAATCCGCCTTTGTTATTGCACCAATGGGAGGCAAATCAGCAGGATTTTTATTAGCGTTAGCTTCCTCCACTTTTTCAAGACGCTGCAAATCAAACCACCTGGTGGTGCCTTCTGCCGCAAACTCCCAGGCTCTTTCATTCACTACAGAATCAGCAAATGCCGGTGCGCTTAAATTTGACAAAGGCTGTAATCCTGCCCGGGTTCTTACCGCATTCAAATCGGTATAAGCATCCGCATTAGGTGCGCCATCTGCTTTTGCCTGCGCTTCAGCATATATCAATAATACATGTGCGTAACGCATTAGGTGAACCGGCATTGATGAAAACCAGCGTTCGTTATGTTCAAGACGAAACTTACCATAATAAGGATGGCCGGAAATGCTGTTTTGCCACAACACCTGAGTGCCATCTGCTTTTGTAAACACCGTGTGAAAGGTGATATCCTTTCTTTTACCTGCAGGAAAATTATTAAAGAAATTAATTTC
>JANYFI010000171.1 GCA_025362765.1 Ferruginibacter sp.
ACGCTGATACTTACGTCCAAAGCCTGTTTGCTTTTCAATACACTTGCTAACATTAATACACCATGCTCTGTAAAAGCATAAGGTAAAAGCCGCCCAGTTGCTGTTTTGATGGTATCGCATTTTGCGATACCATTGTTTCAACCTCTTTGGGTGTCAACCGAAACATAAAATTTGAAGGAAACCTGTCTAAATTTCTCTTTACCTGCTCTCTCAACCTTATAGCCTGTACCCCATATAATTCCGCCAAATCTCTGTCCAGCATTATTTTTTGCTTACGGATGTAGTAAATTTTATTTATTATTATTTCATCTGTCATCGTAATATTTCTTTTCACCTTTGCCATGTCAAATGTTTATAAAAGTAAAATAGCTATTTTTTATGGTGTCGCAAAATGCGATAGCCGCGAAGTTATCTCCATTAGGCAGGGTGCTGTACAGTCTTGCCTTTGTTGGTGTTACTTCACAAAATAAAAAACTCAACCTATCCAGGCATGCCGCTACTGTATCTCTTTCTTGCTCTATTAAAATCGCCATCAACTATGCTTTACTAAAGCTCAATTTTAAAAACCGCATTTTAAGGGGGATGCTCCTATGAAGCAAGAACTTATGTTACTTGTTTATTACAAAGGGATTGCTACATGTACAGGGATTACTATTTGTTATTATTGGAATCTATATCCACCCTGCGGTCTATCCTGGCCGCATTCAACTTTCAATACTTAGCAGGTTCGCCTGCCTTTGGCAGCGCTTTAAAAATGAAATCTCTTAACTGCTCATTGGCTGTTGCAAGATCTCCCTTTCGCAGGTACATCATGTGTCCGCTGCGAAAGCCTTTCCAGGTCATGCGGTCTTTTAGCCGGCCACCCGGATCCATTTGCCACATATTGTATTTGGCATTAAAATAATCGCAGGCCCCATCATAGTAGCCAGACTGTACCAGCAAATGCATAAAAGGATTTTCAGCCATGGCTTGCCGAAGGTTCTCGCCTGTTCTGTTGTTTTTATCGTCCCAGGGAAATACCGGACCAAACATGTTATATTTCAGGTCGGTTTTATATTTAAGCTCTTCCCTCAGGTAAATATTAATAGCAGGTGTAAAAGCGTGTAGCCATGAATTAAGTTCAGCATTATAATCCGGACTTTCCCCCGCATCCTGTCTATCAATACCCAAATAGCGGGAATCTAACCGGCCAATGGTAAACCCTTTATCACGCAATAATTCTTTCCAGAAAAAATCTGCCGGAATAACTAAATTATGCTGCAATATCACTGTTTGAGACAGGCCACAATAGCGGGACATTTTTGCAGCAAGCTGATTCTTTTCATCCTTGCTCAAGGTATTTCCTTTTGCTATGGCTGGTATCAATTGATTCACCGTAAAATCTTCCACTTCGGGCAGCATAATAGTAAGGTCTTTTTGCTGCTGATCTGCCGGCAATGCTTTATGATACCAGGCTGTAGCGGCAAAGTACGGCAGCATCAACGCCTCGTCAACCGGGCCATCCCGTTTGATTCCCAGGTCGGTTGGCGAAACCAGTATTACCCCATTCAGGTACATCCATTGTGCGTTCTGCAATTCCAGCGCAAGGCCCGATACTCTTGTAGTACCATAACTTTCGCCAATCAAAAATTTAGGGGATGCCCAACGGTTTTTTCTTGTAACAAATGTGTTCAGCCATTCGGCCAGGTATTTAATATCTGCATTTACGCCAAAGAACTTTGCGCCCGGAATTTCTTTATTCACCGTTCTCGAAAAACCAGTGTTCACGGGATCAACGTATAAAATATCAGCCACGTCCAGTATCGACTGTGTATTGTCACGCATACCGTACGGCTGCACCGGGTATCCTTCATCATCTATATTTAAAATACGTGGACCGGTGTAGCCTATTTCCATCCAAACGGAGGGCGTGCCAGGGCCACCATTAAAAGAGATCACCAACGGCCTTGATGTGCGGTCTTTTACATCTGTTCTTTCATAATAAGTATAAAATATACCTGCTATTGGTTTACCATCCTCATCCCAAACCGGCATGGTACCTGCAGTTGCCGTATAAGGAACCAATTGCCCTTTGATGGTTACCTGGTTTTTAATGGTAATGGCAGTATCTGTTTTGACCATTGGATTCATCACAACAGACTTGGCAGGTACATCATCAGCGGCATTTTTTTGAGCAACAGCAGTTATTGCCATACCAAAAAAGACAACAGAAAACAGGAAAAATTTATTCATAACCAAAATTGTTTTTACCAGTAAATAAAAGTTGAATGTAGGTAAAGTTATTTGTAAATCAGGAGCATCCCTTCGCCAAAATCGGGGGGTGCATTTCAAATTGT
>JANYFI010000185.1 GCA_025362765.1 Ferruginibacter sp.
CAAAAAATATACAATAATTAATTATGGCATCAATACAATTAAAAACAAGTTTACCCGGCCCAAAAGGGCTGGCCGCTCTGGAGAGGAGAAAAAATTTATTGCCCGCAGGTCTGGCGAGATCAACGGATGTAGTAGTGGAAAGAGCAGAAGGCGCATTGGTGTGGGATGTGGACGGCAACCAGTTACTGGATTTTGCCGGAGGCATCGGCATGATCAATGTAGGCCACAGCAATGAAAAAGTGGTGGAAGCCATCAAAAAGCAATTAGAAAAATACATTCATACCTGTACGCTGGTTACAACGATTGAGCCTTATCTTGATTTGGCAGAATTACTGAATAATGTTACACCAGGCGACTTTCCTAAAAAAACCCTGCTGGCATGTTCCGGTTCTGAAGCAGTAGAAAACGCCATCAATATCGCCAAGTATTATACCAAAAGAAACGCGATACTATGTTTTGAAGGCGCTTATCACGGACGAACGTTATTAACACTGAGCCTTACCAGTAAATACGCCTTGTTTAAAAAAGGTTTCGGCAGCTTTGTACCCGACATCTACCGCATACCTGCACCAAATATGTACCGGGGAATTGATGGCCTTACAGAAGAACAGTATATAAATCATTGCATAAAAAAATTAGAAGAAGCATTTATATCGCAGGTTGATGCGGATTCGCTGGCTGCCATCATTATAGAACCTGTAATGGGTGAAGGTGGTTTTTTACCCATCCCCGCAGCCTACTTACACAAGTTGCGCCAGGTATGCGATCAACACGGCATTGTATTAATCGCCGATGAAATACAATGCGGTGCGGGACGCACCGGAAAAATGTTTGCCTGTGAACATAGCGGCCTTGTACCTGACATTATTGTAAGCGCCAAATCAATTGGCGCAGGAATGCCTATCAGCGCCATCACCGGCAAAGCCGACATAATGGATGCACCTCATCCTGGTGGCGTGGGTGGCACTTACGGCGGCAGTCCTGTAGCCTGCGTGGCGGCAATCGAATCAATTAAAATATTACAATCAGAAAGTTTCCTGAAAAGAGTAAATGAAGTGGGTGAAATCATTCGCTTAACGCTTGAAGGGTGGAAAGAAAAATACCCGTTAATTGGTGATGTAAGGGGCATTGGCGCAATGCGCCTGGTGGAATTTGTAAAAGACCACGATACCAAAGAACCCGACGCTGATGCCACGCTGGAAATTATCCGGGATGCGGTAGCGCACGGCCTTATTATGATCAGGGCGGGTTTGTTCAGTAATTGTATTCGCCTGTTACCACCAATTGTTATTACCAATGAACAACTAACAGAAGGATTGCAGGTATTGGAAGATGCGATTTTGAAAGCGCAGGAAAAGAGAAAAAAAGAGTAGCATCTGGTGAGCATTTTTTTAATTGAGAAACAAGCTTCTTTACTTTTACAATCCCGGTCAGCAATGGTTCCAGGCACGTTAGATACAATTACCAATCATTGATAACATTATTTATACATAATGCGCACATACTTTCCTTTCACGATGGCTTTGACAATGAAAGCTGCGACAGCATTGCCATTAATGGAAATACTATTGAAGCCATAGGCACATATAATGAACTAAAAAGCCTCCTCCAACCCGGCACCGAAGTGATAGATGCCGGAGGTAAAACGCTCATGCCTGGCTTCAACGATTCTCACATACACATCTGGAAAGCAGGCAATTTAAAAACCTTTATGCTGGATGTAAGAGGTGTACAAAGCAAGCAAGCTTTGCTGCAACTGCTTACGAATTACCACCGGCAAAATCCGCACCTGCAATGGATTACGGCAAGAGGATTTAATGAAGTAACCTGGGAAGAAAAATCATTGCCCACGAAACTTGATCTGGATAAAATTTCCAATAGCAAACCCATTTACCTTATCCGTACCTGCGCACACATAGCGGTTTGTAATAGTGCGGCTTTACAAATTGCCGGCATTGACCGACATAGTCCATCACCCGATGGAGGCACTATTCAAAAATATGCAGATGGTGAACCTACCGGCATATTAAATGAAACGGCACTCGGCTTAGTGGCCAATAAAATTCCTGCTTACAGAGTAGAAGATTTAAAAATAATGATCCGTGCCTGCAGGGAAGAAATGTACCGATACGGCATCACCGCTGCAACAGACCCTGCGGCTGACCCTTTGCTGATACAAGCTTATAAAGAAATGGATGCTGCAAATGAATTAGGATTCAGGCTAAATATTTTACCCATTATACTGCCTGATGGCAGCAGCGCCCCCTATCCCATTCCGGAAAATTACAGCAGTGATTTTATGCAGCTGAATACGGTAAAATTTTTTGCTGATGGTGGGTTAAGTGGTAAAACAGCTGCATTAAAAAGAACGTATAAAAACAGTAATGATAAGGGTGTTTTGCGGTTAGATAAAAAACAATTTCTTTATTTGAGCAGGCAATGCATGGCCAAAGGCCTCGGCGTTGCAACGCATGCCATTGGCGATGCCGCTATAGAAATGGTGCTGGAAATTTACGAGGAATTGAATCAACAATTTCCGTTATCAATCAAAAGAATTGAACACCTTGGATTACCAGAAAAAAAACACCTGCAGATAATGCAGTTGAATAATATTGCCTGCAGCATGCAAACAATATTTTTGGATGAGTTAGGTAAGAACTTTATTGAATACCTGGATGAAGATTATCTAAAGCAATGTTATCCCGTCAGGTCTGTTTTGGATTATGGCATTCTAACAGCTTTATCATCCGATGCCCCGGTGGTGAAAAATTTCAATCCCCTGAACGGAATTACGTCGGCCCTTACACGAAAAACAAAAGAAGGGGTACCAATTGCCGAAAAAGAAGCCATCACGGTTAATGAAGCCTTCAAAGCCTACACCGTAAGTGCGGCAAAGATTGGCGGTAATGCCAGGTTTGGAAGTTTACAAAAAGGGCAGCTCGCTGATTTTATTTTGTTGAATGAAAATCCCTTAAACACTGCTGTGGCAAAAATAAATGATATCAATGTTGTAAGCGTTTATATTGATGGTAAACAAGTTTGGCAGCAGGCAGTATAACAGCCGCCTTAAGCAGCTTAAATTATTTTTTTTAATTGCCCGGTTTTTAACATAGTCAACGCCTGGCTGCGATTATGTTGAGTGTGTCATTATTTTATTCCCTTTTAGTGACACCATGGTTGACGTGTTAAAATACATACAGTAGGACGTATTTATATTTCTAACGAAAAAGATCAACTTACAAACGGCCAACTGCATTTATTACGGCGGCTGCAAGATGCTTTTTTGAAATAAATGTTTGTTGCTATTGCTTATCTTTAAAAGATGAAGTATAAAAAACAACTGCCTTCCCAATAAATAATGAAACCCTTTTTTCAAACCTTCTCCGTTGCCTTTGTTTTGCTGGCTGGCTGCAATAACAATAATAACAATCTTCCTGCCGCTATTGCTGATACCAAAACAACTCCGGTAATTAATTATTCACTCATTAGCGAGTACCCGCATGATACAACTGCCTACACGGAAGGCCTGCTGATGCACGACGGAAAATTGTACGAGAGTACAGGTTATACAAATGAACTGCCACAAACAAAATCTCTATTTGGAATATTGGATTTAAAAACCGGCAAAATAAATCCGGTGGTACAGCTTGATACAAGCAAGTATTTTGGAGAAGGAATTACTTTTTTACACAACCAATGGTTTCAGCTTACTTACAGAACTAAAATTGGTTTTGTATATGATGCCCAATATTTTAAACAGATTAAAACATTTGTACTGCCTGTAAAAGAAGGCTGGGGCATGACGACTGACAGTACCAGTTTGATTATGAGTGAAGGAACAAATATCCTTACCTGGGTTGATCCTGTATCACTCATTGCCATAAAGAAAATTTCCGTTTCAGATGAATCCGGGACGGTAAACCTTTTGAATGAACTGGAATACATTGATGGCTTTATTTACGCCAATATTTTCACTACACACATTATCGTTAAAATTGACCCGGCCAGCGGAAAAGTGGTTGGAAAAATTGACCTGGATGTACTGGCAACGGAGCAGGAAAGGGGTTTTGCGGGCGCCCTACAGATGAATGGCATTGCGTATAATCCCGTCCATCATACGATATATATCACTGGAAAAATGTGGAACAAAGTGTACGAGATAAGGCTGAATCCCTAAGATATTTTTGTCAGGCGGGCTTGTTTAGTTGACCGATCCAGTATATAGCCACTCCTGCTACAGCATTCAAAAAGTCAGAAAGATCTGAAGGTTTTGTAATAAAGCCGGCGGCATTACTCGCATAAGCAAGGTCGATGTCATTTTGCGATGATGAAGTTGTAAGCATCACTACCGGAATATTTTTGAGCGCTGGTGTTGCATTAATAAACGACAATACTTCATGCCCGTTTTTTTTTGGCAGGTTGATATCAAGTAAAATCAGTTCCGGCAATTCTCCGGCCAGGGTGTTTTCTTTTTTGCTTAAAAAATCGATGGCTTCTTTTCCGTCGGTAATTACACTTAATTTAAAATCTACAGCGGCGTTTTCAAGTGCTACCCTTGTAAGTAAAATATCACCTTCATTGTCTTCCACAAGCAAGATATGTATAGGTTTCGCCATGCAGTTTTATTTATCCGCGTAAAATACTTTTTTTATCTTTTCCTCAATACTAAATTTACACCTCTTGCGGTAAACAAGGCGCATTTTATTTTTTAATGGTAAAATAAAATGTGGTTCCGCTTCCAGGTGTAGATTCAAGCCAAATTTTGCCACCCATGTTTTCGATAATTTTTTTTGTAATGGCCAAACCAATACCGGTACCGGAGAATTCATTCTGGTTATGCAGGCGCTGAAAAATTACAAAAATTTTGTGGTAATACTCTTTTTCAATTCCTATACCGTTATCAGCCACACAAATTTGCCAGTGGTCGTCTTTATCAACCGCATTAATCTTAATGTGGGGTGCTATTCCTTCTCTTTTATACTTGACAGAATTGCCCAGCAGGTTTTGAAAAACCTGCATCATAGAGGAACGGTATGCATGTACCACTGGTAACTTATCCACCTCTACAACGGCGATATTTTCAACAATCTGGTGTTGCAGTAAAAGCCTGGTTTCCTCTACCAGTACATTTAAATCAAGCAACTCCATATTATCCTGTAACCGGCCAACCCTTGATATCTCCAGCAAATCAAGAATGATCTGGCGCATACGTTTGGCTCCGTCTACGGCAAAATGAATATAATTTTTTCCTTTTGCATCAAATTTACCTGCATAGTGAATTTCAAGTAAACTTAAAAAACTGGTTACCATTCTTAAGGGCTCCTGTAAATCATGAGAAGCCACGTAGGAAAATTGTTCAAGTTCTGCATTGGAATCAGCCAGTGCTTTGGTCTGGGCAAGCAGATCTTCGTTTAATTTTTTTAAATTAAATTCATTTTCCTTCAAATTGGTAATGTCCTGTGTGGCACCAATCATGCGTATCGCCTGGCCGTTTGCGTCACGTATAATGTATCCTTTATCATATACATAAGCATATTCGCCGGTTGCTTTTAACAAACGGTATTCTTCCGCCCAATAAAAAACATCCTGATTTTCAAATGCCGCCAACAGGGACGCTTTCGTTAAGGGCAAATCATCCGGATGAACCAGTGCTGAAAATTCCGGATCGCTGTGAACCTCATTGTTTGAATCATAGCCGAACAACATTTTAAACCCTTCGCCTGTTCGGGTGATTATTCCGGTTAGAATATCAAGATCCCAAATGGAATCATTGGTAGCTTTTGCTACAAGGTTATATCGTTCATTGCTGAGTCGAATCGTTTCTTCTGATTTTTTGCGTTCGGCAACGTCTCTAACCAGCGAAAACAATCGGCCGTCTGTTAATAATTTGGAAGTGATTTCAAGGTGATTGTACTGCCCGTCATTTCTTTTCATGAGGCGTTCGTTTACCACGGTTTTGCCCTGCAGTAAAGCTTCAAACTGCAGTGGCCTTGCCGTTATATCTTCCTCTACAAAAAAATCATAAATAGACATTTGTAACAATTCTTCTTCTGCATACCTGGTCAATTTGCAGGCGCTAGCATTAACCGTTATAAACCGGCCCGTTTTATCAGAAATAAAAATACCTTCTGAGGCTTCTTCCACCAGCACGCGGTATTTTTCTTCGCTGGCGAGCAGCCGCTGTTCGTACAGAATATTTTCAGTTATATCCAGTACAGTGCCTTTAAATTTTACTACAGTTCCGTCTTCCTTTTTATCAATGCTAAAAGTGGCTTTGAGGTAACGAAGTGGAATGTGGGCGGCATTTGTACAAAAAACCCTTACCTCCGCAGGTTCTATTCCAAGATGCATATTTTTGATGTTTTGAACATAAAACTCCCTGTCATTTTCGCCAATCAATTCGGCGGAGTCGGCCAAAGTAGGAGGCATTGAATCTTCTTTTAATCCAAACAACCGATACATTTGTTTAGACCATTTGCCTGTTTTATTTTCTACATCAAATTCCCAGCTTCCCAACCCTGCCAGTTCTTCTGCCTGCTCCAGCCTTTTATTACTGTTCACAATAATTTCTTCTGCCAGTTTACGTTCGGTAATATCAACATAAAAACCGTCCCATACTATTTTTCCGTCGTTTAATTCTCTTGGAGAAGAAATAATATTCAGCCACCTGATTTCGCCTTTATGATTTCGGCTGCGCACTTCTACATTGAAAATTTTATGGGTTTTCATTGCCTCGGTTTCCGCAATTTTTATCATCTGCAAATCGTCGCGGTTTATTAAATTATACAGAATAGCAGGGTCATCAATAATTTCCTGTGGCGTTTTACCGGTAATTGCCAAAGAGCCGTTGCTAACGTAATTAAACTTTCTTGTACCATCCAAATTAGCTGTTAACTGGTAAAGCATTACACCGGGTAAATTATCGCTCAGGCTTTGTAACTGAACATTCTTTTCATTCAATTTCTCTTCGGCTATTTTTCTTTCGGTAATATCCATCATGGTTCCAATTATACGTACCGGCTTTCCTCTATCATCCCTTTCTATCAATATCCGGCTCAATATATTACTCCAGCCATTGGTATCAGCATAAAAACGATATTCATCTACAAGGCTCTTTGCACCTGTTATTTTTGCATTTTCAAGCAAGCGGGTAACCCGCTCTCTGTCATCCGCATGAATTCTCTTTACCCATTCTTCGTGGTCGGGTACAGCATCGTCCAACGTTAATCCATACAGGTGCTGATGCATTTGGTTTGCCCAAATTTTGCCTGTTGTTACATTCAAGTCCCACACAGCGTCGCTGGTAACTTTACCAATCAGTTCGTACCTTTCGTTGGCTTCATTAATTTCCTTCTCCGCTTTTTTGGGTTCCGTTAAATCCAGCCCCATTCCCAACAGGCAGTTTTTTCCTTCATACTTAATTTTAAGCGAATTGATGAAGTAGGGAATTTGCTGTTTTGCTTTTGTAAGTAATACCACTTCAATCCCTGTGGCACGCTTTTCAAAAACAGCTTTAATGCGATTGCTGATTTTATCTTTTTCTTCCTTATCATAAAAATCGAGCGGATGCATGGTCTTAATTTC
>JANYFI010000216.1 GCA_025362765.1 Ferruginibacter sp.
AAGTTAAGCCACCCGCAAATTTGCCTTGTGTATATTGAAGGCTGGTTATAAAGCGATAGTCCATTTTTTTAGCTTGTACATTATATTGCTGTTCTGCCCTTCCGGTAGCAATTGCAATTGGCAATACGGCATTGGGGATGCTGTTCATCTGGTAATCGTATGGCTCCAATACTTTCTCCGTTTGTTTATTCATCAAAACAGACAATTGAACGCCTCCTGAAACAGAAAAGTGTTTTGTAATATTTAAGCCTGCCGATAAAGGAATATCAACATATTGCGGGTGCTTAAAACCCGTTACTTCGTTATACAAACGGATGTTGTTGGCAGTATCGTTTAGATAAACAGTTTTACTGATACCGCCGGCGATTGTTGAAACACGCGACCAGGTTGACAAGCCCATGGCAAAATAAAATTTGCGGTTGGTATGGTACCTAACCTCTACGGTAGGATAGGGCTGTAGTGGTTGGGTGTGGTTCAGGCTCACATTAAGCCCAACGCCCGCATAAAAATGCCATGACCCGTTCTCAGGTGTTTTTCTTTTAGTATTTTTTGGGGGAAGGTCGTTTAAATTGTGTAATGCAACAATTACAGTGGATGGTTGTTTTTCTGGTAATTGTATTTCAATCTGTCCGCCGGCGTGTTTTTCCAAAATAGCACCCTGGTCAACTTTGTGGGCAATTGAATTATACCCGTAACCTGCCGGAGCAAATTGATTTTTATCAATTAAAATACCATCCTCTTTTTTAACAAATGGTGATGTCGAAAATGCTGTTTGTTGCCCGGGAAGCAGTTTGGCGGATGGCTGTTTATTAATTGTAATTTGTGTGACAAGGCTGTTGTTTAATGAACGAACCGGCATTACAATTTTATCTAATTGTAAAGAAATGCATAGCAGCATAAAGATGAATATTGTTGCCGCACTATAAAGGATAATTAATTTAAAACGGGGATGTTGTTTTTTTAAAGGCAAATGCTGATCCAGTAAAAGTTGCATTTGCTGCCACCCCTCGTTTGAAGGAATGAGTTTGTTGTTATGAGGTATATTTTTATTCATGGTTTGCCAGTTTGCCAGGGTTCAATTGCATGGAATTTCTTAATCTTTTTCTTGCTTCCGACAAATGCCAGCGGCTGGTTGCCTCCGATATATCCAGTTGTGCAGCAATGTCCTTATGTGAAAATCCGTCAATTGCAAATAAATTAATTACTATTCGGGTTACCGTTGGAAGCATCTTGAAATATTCCTGCATTTCAGCATAGTTCCAGCTATAATTTAATTCAAAGTCGTCTTTACCTGTTTCCTGCAAGTGGTCAATATGAATAATACGTGCTTCTTTTTTTTCAGATCGGATATGATCTATTGCAGTGTTGATAATAATTGTTTTAAGCCAGGGTTTGAAATTGCCGGAGGTACTTTTATATTTACGGATATTTTTAAACATTTTCAAAAATGCATCATTTAAAATAGTCAGCGCAAGGTGAGGATCGTCGGTATAACGCATGCAGGTACGATACATATCATCATAAAAAAATTTATATAAATTTTCCTGCGATAAACGGTGATTATTACAACATCCATCAATTAAACTCTCTAACGCTTCTTGGTTCAACTATCTTGATTTATGATATTAGAAACGCTGCAATTCTTTTTTGAAAATTGCAGCGTTTATCTACTAATGCTTAAATGAAATTGTTTTTGCAATCTTCTTTTCTGGATTTAAACTGTCTGTATACGTTACCTTCATTGTACTGTCATTTAGCGTTAACACTTTCCATGACAAGTATTTTGCCGGAGCGGTTGCAAGCAACTGTATAGAATCTTTGTTAAGATCATAAGCCCATGCCCCTTTAGTGTATTGAAATACGGTTGAATCACATTTAATAGCGCCATCCTGAAAATCAAAACCGGTAATGGTAAACTTTACAACATCATCCGCCATACATGCTTTTAAAATACTACTGTCAGTGCCCGGCTGCCCAATTTTGGGCGTTGTGATATTGGTAATTTTCCAATCATGTAATATCATCTTAACCTTATCAGGCACTACAGGTGTGGGGTTGCTATCCTTTTTACATGCCAAAAGCAATCCCGCACTTACAAAAATAGCCGCCATTACTTTACTAATATTCTTTTTTTTCATTTTTTTAGTTTGTTAAATTAATTATTGAATTTCCCGGGAGTTTGTACACAATACTGTACGTGGATTTATAAGAAGTTGTTGGGTAACGTTAAAAAATAATTTTTGGAAAATGCACGGTGCGTTAATTTGCCTGATCCGGTGACACTATTAAATACTAACAAATTAATATTACTGTCGTTGCGGAAGTTTTATTTCATTTGCATACCGTTGCCTTTCCCGGAAGCCGATGTTATGCATTCTTTACCAACATCCGAAGGAATGTTCAGGTTGCAGTTGGCGATGGCAGAATCTGGCAATAAATACATCAATAGGCCATGATTATACCAGTTGGCCATGCGATAGACCGGCGGCGAAATCGAAAAAATATATCCAGGCTTGCCTGCTGGTAGGGAGGCGCTTTTTTTATATGTACGTTAAAGCGAATGCGGTTAATCTTTGTTAACTTGTATTTTTTATTCAATAACCTCTTTAATGAAAAACATGAAAAAAATATTTCTTCTTACTGTATTTGCAAGTTTGTCAGTCATTTGTTTAAGTCAGCAAAAAATATCTATTGATTCTGCAAGTAAAGAAATTGGCGTTATTGCCACTGTTTGCAGTAAAGTATATGGTGTAAAAGCCCTGGCTAATATCACCTTCGTCAACATGGGCGCTTCCTATCCTAATAGCCCGCTAACCGTCGTAATATTTACTAAAGACCTGGTTAACTTCAAAGACAGTCCAGATAAGTTGTATAACGGTAAAGAAATTTGTGTTACAGGCAAGATTGATGAGTATAAAGGCAAGACACAAATTGTAGTTACCAAAGCGGCTGAGATTGAGGTGGCTGCAAACTTAGCAAAACCGTCTAAAATTTGTTAGGAAAAAGGATTTTGCACACTTTTAGAT
>JANYFI010000169.1 GCA_025362765.1 Ferruginibacter sp.
GGTTTATTCCCGGCAGTATTTTTATCGGTCTGGAAGGCCGCTTTGCAGAGTGGGCCGGCAGTTTGTTGCCCTTTGATAAACCACTACTGCTTGTTACCGAAAAAGGCAAAGAAGAAGAAACAGTTGTGAGGTTAGCAAGGGTTGGATTTTCAAAAATTAATGGTTATCTGAAAGGCGGTTTTGATGCCTGGCAAAAAGCTGGGGAAAAGATAGATATGATTATTACTGTTGAAGCGGATGAGCTGGCGATGGACATTCCACATGATCCCAATCTTCAGGTGGTGGATGTTAGAAAAGAAATTGAGTTTGCAGACGGACATGTGAAAAATGCCATCAATATGCCGCTTGCTGACATGGCCGATGTGGCACTGATTGCGGGTTTTGAAGACAACCAGAATTTATACTTGCATTGCGCTGGTGGATATAGAAGCCTAATTGCCTGCTCCTTGTTAAAAAAACAGGGATTACATAATTTAAGAAATATCACTGGTGGATGGGCAAAAATTAAAGAAGAAAGCCGTATTAAGATTGAAAAAGATGCCAGTGTTTTGAATTAAAAACAAATTGGCTATTGTTTTGTAAGAAATGCTGTTTCACAGCATTTCTTACAAAACAATATTCTGCACTTTATCGCTTTTTGCAGGATAATCTGTGTTAAAATGCAGCCCCCTGCTTTCGTGCCTGAACGCTGCACTTTTTACAATTAAATAAGCCACCGTGATCATGTTACGCAATTCGCATAATTGCGGCGACACCTCCGTTCTTTTAAACAGTCCTTCAGTCTCTTCATGCAGCAAATCGAGGCGGCGATTGGCTCTTTGCAAACGTTCGTTGTTACGCACAATGCCTACATAATCGCTCATGAGCAATTTCATTTCCTTTAAACTCTGTGTAATAAGAATCATTTCTTTGGGTGCATTGGTGCCATCTGCTTTCCAATCCGGAATATTTTGTTGGTAAACAAGTGTTTCAATTTTTTTTACCGCATCCAAATAACTGCGGTGGGCAAATACCATTGCTTCCAGCAAACTGTTGCTGGCTAAGCGGTTGGCGCCATGCAATCCTGTGCAGGCACATTCGCCTGCAGCATACAAATTAGTGATAGATGTTTTACCCATAACATCCGTTTTTACACCACCGCAACTATAGTGGGCCGCAGGCGAAACGGGTATCATGTCTTTGGTAATATCAATGCCGATGCTGATACATTTATCGTAAATATTGGGGAAGTGTTCTGTAAATTTTTCTTTAGTAAAATGGCGGCAATCCAAATACACATACTCTGTACCATTTATCTTCATTTCATTATCGATGGCTCTTGCCACAATATCCCTGGGTGCAAGATCTTTTCTTTCATCATAGCGTTCCATAAACGCTTCCCCGCTTTGGTTGCGCAATATGCCTCCATCACCACGAACAGCTTCTGTAATTAAAAAATTTTGTCCACGAACACCCGGCTCATATAATGCCGTTGGGTGAAACTGTATAAACTCCATATTCTCAATTCTTCCTTTTGCCCTGTACACCATTGCCACACCATCGCCGGTAGCAATAGCAGGGTTGGTGGTGGTTCTATATACCTGGCCGTTACCGCCGGTTGCCAGTAAGGTAATTTTAGCACTTATCTTTTCAATTTTATTAGTGTTTGAATTTAACACGTATACGCCATAGCATTCAATATCGGGAGTTGATTTTGTAACCAGATACCCCAGGTGGTGCTGAGTAATAATATCCAACACATAACAATGACTCACGAGTTGGATATTGCGTTTGCTTTGGATGGCTTGCAACAATGCCCTTTCCATTTCTTTACCGGTTACATCTTTGTGATGCAGTATGCGGAATTCGCTATGGCCACCTTCCCGTCCAAGGGCATAATCACCTTCTTTATCCTTATCAAAATTGGCGCCCCATTCAATCAGCTCTTTAATTCTTTCTACACCTTCTTTTACTACAATTTCCACCACTTCTTTATCACACAAGCCGTCACCCGCTATCAATGTATCTTCTATATGTTTGTTAAAACTGTCTTTGTCAAAATCCATTACACCAGCAATACCACCTTGTGCGTATTTGGTATTGGTTTCGTCGCTTTGTGTTTTGGTAAGTATGGTAATGTTTTTATCCGGGCAAGCTTCAGCAACTTTTAATGCATAGGTTAATCCTGCAATGCCGCTTCCAATTACTAAAAAATCTGTTT
>JANYFI010000221.1 GCA_025362765.1 Ferruginibacter sp.
TTGCAATGCATTTGTTGCAAATTGGGTTAATGTTTTTTTTCCATTGTAATAAATTTTATGAAATGGAAAAGTAAAAAAGATAATGCAAAGTTCGTTGCGATAGCAATGTTGGTTCAACGCATAAATAGGCGCATGTTTTGATATTATATAAATTCTAATGCGTACTTACAAGTTTGAGTATTAAAGGTATATAAAAATTTTTTTTAAAAAACGCAAGTTTTAAACTTGCGCTTTTTAAATTTATACGCATAAGTTTATTTAATATACGCAAGTTTTTACAACCCCTTTTTGCGCATTATTTTATCCAACGGGCTCTCTACCTTACTGGCGTCCCGGTTGGTTACATGCGTATAGCGCAGTGTAGTTTTAATATCGTTGTGGCCCAGCAACTTTTGTATATAGGTAATGTCGGTGCCGTTTTCGAGCAGGTGAGTGGCAAAACTGTGACGCAAACTGTGAAAGCTGCATTTAACAGGCATTTGTAAATTTTTATAAGCAGCTTTAAATATCTCCTGCGCCGATCGGGTGCTGTAATGTTGATTGCGGTTTTCTCCTTCAAATAGCCATTCTTTTGGTTTGTAAATTTTGTAGTATTCCCTTAGCAATACCAATATGGTGTTACTTAAAGTTACCAATCTGTCTTTTTTCCCTTTAGCGCCAGTCAGAAATATTTGCATCCTGTCGCTGTTAACTTCGGCCACCTTTATAGATACGGCTTCACTTACCCGCAGTCCTGCACTATAGGCGAGTAATAAAATGGTACGGTGCTTTAGGTTTTTTACAGCCAGCAAACCCTCCAGTATTTTTTCTTCACTAATTACTTTTGGTAACAAAAAAGGTTTTTTCGGCCGGGGTATTTCCCAAAAAAATTTTTCTCTGCCCAAAACTTGCTCGTAATAAAACTTGAGCGCATTAATACGGCTGTGCAGTGTATTTTCTTCCAGTCCTAATTTTTCATTACAATATACCAGGTATCTTTTTATCAACTCCGGGGTTAACTCGTGGGCCGCCTTGTTACCCAGTGTTTGCAACAACTGGCTCATCTCACTCAGGTATGTTGTTTTAGTTTTATCGCTATAGCCTTTTAAAATAATCAACTCTCGCATTTGGGGTAGTATATGGGCGTTGATGGAATGTATTACAACGGGCTGTTGCTTTTTTGCAAACGGTGCACTGTGCCGTAAAACAGGCTTGCAAGGCGGTACAACGCTGGCTGATACCGGCAAACTAATCAAACCGGAAGGGGGTATTTTTTTCTTTTCTACCAGCCAGGCTCTTAATGCCTTGTTGTCAATAGTTGCAACAGTAGTAAATGCGCCGGCAATTTGGTTATAATTATCTCTGCCAAGCGGTACATACCAGCATTTAAAAGTGTTAGTCCACCTTGTGCCAGAGATTTTTTTTACCGCTTTGTTTAATACCTGCTGCTGCGGAAAATAAATACCAATGCATTCCTGCCCCTTGTGCTCAAATGGTTGTAGTGTAACTGTTTCCATAAAAAATTATTTAAGTATAATTATATGGTTCAGGCGGTAACAATCCTGTTGCGGTTTTTTCAGGTGGTCAGTGGTGCTCAATAGCTTCGCTCTCTCTCAGTAACAGGCGCAGGTACAAAGATTAACGAATAGATAGCTTACAAGATAATAAATTGAAAGTTTAAATTATAGTTTTTTATTGCACGAATTATAGCACACGAATTAATACAAGACTATTACATGAATTATAGCACACTAATTTCACTAATTAATACAACACTACTTAATGAAGTGGCTTCAAGTTTTTTGCAGTAGTATATAACTGGGTATTGGCTTAAATGGCCTATTTCTGTGCACACTTACTACCAGTCGCTGCGGTTTCTTCCGGTTTCACCGGGATACAGTTCATGTACCGGGTCGCTCTGCCAGTACTGTTTGGTCTCAATATCCATAATGCTTAGCTTGCCGCTGAAAGCTGCGCCGGTATCTATATTCCATACATTGCACTGCTGCATGGGTACGGCTTCGTCAAAGTACAACGTTGGCGTATGCCCAATATAAATTTCTTTAAAAAGGCCGAGTTTTTTAGGGTAGAAAAAAGAGCCGGGTTTTGCCCGCAGGTGCGTAGCCATGGCCAGCTCCCACAGTGTTCTGTCGCGGTTAAGTTCCGTTATGTTATCCTCTTTTTTAGGGCCGCCGCCAGCGGTGAAACCGGCATGTACAAACAACCTGTTTTCGCTGTCTGTTAAATAGTAAGGTAATCTGGTTAAAAATTCAAGGTGTACGCTGCGGGTAGCCATGTTGATATTTGCATAACTCATGATGGTTTCTTCGCCGCCATGGTTGAGCCAGGTAGTATTTATCCTGCCCAAACTAAGCCATTCTTCACACCAGTCATCATGATTGCCTTTTAAAAATACGCAGTCGTTTGTTTTTTCAAGGTGTATCAACCAGTCAATCACACCGGCTGATTCGCTCCAGCCATCAACATAGTCGCCTAAAAATATAAGTTTGTCCGTGGCGCTAATGCCAGCTCTTTCAAATACCTGTTTTGCCGCTCTTAATCCGCCATGTATATCTCCAATAACAATTGTTCGTTTCATTGTACTTTTTTGCCCGGATAGTGGTGGTTAAAACTTACAAACCATACCCACATAATTTTTATACACCAGTTATTTTACACCCGGTAATTGAATTTTTAAAGGTAAGTGTTATAAGGCACACAGGCCTGTAATCACCGGCGGTGTTATAAAATTATGTAGGAATTTATAGCGTTTAATGACACGTTAACTGAATGACCAGGCCCACCAGCACTATAAAGGTAAAAGAAATAATTACCCTGAATTGTAGCCGCTTAGTGTTGGGTATTATTAAAATGGCGGTTTTATTTATTAACCTATAGGGTGGTAAAACGCCCCAGGCTGAAATTTTTATAACAGGGCAGGTATTGAGGTAGAATGATCGCGGTTATGTAAAATCGTACAGCCTGCTGCTGCCGTGAGATTGAAATATATCGGTAAAAAATTTTTTTAATTTT
>JANYFI010000224.1 GCA_025362765.1 Ferruginibacter sp.
CAGTTAAATTGATACCGCCCAATCCTGCGAGGGTGTAGGCTGGAACATTCAGTACACCGGTACCATTGTTGTAGCTAGCTGCGCCTGATGAACCTGATGTTGTAAGACTGATGGCTGTTCTTGCAACTGCAGGTGCGGTAGTAGAAGTGAGGTAAGTACTGTTATCGTATGAAATAGTAGTTCCAGATGCTTTTACAAAACCGCTTCCATTGATGATATTTACGTTGCCTCCCAGCGAAGTAGCTGTACCCTGGATGGTGATAGCGCTGTTGGCTAGGTCACTGTTGGGAATTGCAGTTACAAAAGTGGGCGTAGTGCCTGAAAATTTAGAGTAACCAGTTCCTGAAATAGCACCCTGTTTACTGTTAAAAGTGTTCCAATCAGTGGCACTTAAATAACCGTTGCTTCCCGCATTGGCCTGAGTGATGGAGAAAGCACCTGTTCCGTTATTATAAGCTAAAGGTCCAGATGCAGATAAAGCAGTTAAACCAAGTTTCCCATTAAAAATAGCCCAGTCAGTTGCCGATAAAGCCCCACGGCTGGAGGCAGAGGCATCGGGTAAATTAAAAGTATGGATTGTCCCTGAGCTACTGATGCCAAAGTTTGCTCCAGCTGTTCCGGTGGCAAATGTTTGTGTGGCTGCTGTCAATCCATTTAAAGAAGTGACTGCGGCGCCGCTGCCGAGGGCAAGAGGTGTCCAAACAGGTACTGCAGCAGTTCCTGTATTTACTTTAAATACATTATCCGTAGTATTGAAAATTAACAACCCATTGGCTGGCAAGGGAATGGCATTTTGCTGGGTAGTTGTCATCCTTGGTGCAAGCAGTCCCTTAGTGCTGCTGCTAATGTCCAGCATAGCACTTGTGTCGGGCAAACTTCCCGTTGCATTAATGGCAATATTTTGGGCGTTGGTTTTAATTGCCAGGCCCAGTTGCAATGTCAGCAGCGTTACGACGTAAAGCTTTTTCATAATATTGGTTGATTTATGTTATGGTTATTACTGGTATTGGTATTGGATCACCGAATTGCCCGGCGATCCAATAAATTATAGTTGTTTCTTGTTAATTTTCTGTTTCCATTTTTTGCAACTGTTCTTTTTAAATTCTTTTTTAAGCTGCCACCTATTCCACTATCACTTTTTGTGTATCATGGTTATTATCCGGGCTGCTGATTTCCAGTTGATAAATACCAGGCAATAATTTAGATTCCGTTTTTAAAGCCTGTGTGCTGTTGCCTCCGTTGGTTTGAATATCTTTTACAAAAATTACCTGGCCTATAACATTGGTTAAACTAACATGGTATTTACCAGCTGGCTGGTTGGTCATTACCAGGTTGATAACATTAGTAGTTACCGGGTTAGGGTAAATGCTGTAACCGACTACACCACCCGCTATAGATACTTTTACTACTGTGCTGTATTTTACTTCACCACTGAGGTCATAAGATTTAATTCTGTAATAATTTACACCCTGCACCGGTTTAACGTCTAACCAGCTGTAAGTATTGTTAAGGTTATTGGTGCCAGTCACTTTGGTGTTGCTTGCAAAGGAGAATGTAGTGCCGTCTGTTGATTTTTCTACATCATATTTTACCATGTTTACTTCGTTTTCAACTGTCCATTCTACGGCGATATCTTTATTTAGCTGGTAAGCTTTTACAGAAGTAATGGTTACCGGTAAAACAGCGGCTTGTTTAAAAACTATTTTAAAGCGGTTGGTGGCTGCGGATGCAGCTGCTGCGTTAATATTGAAATTTACTTTGGTGCTGCCCTCCAGGTTTATTGCTGTGCTGGTTCCCAGGTAGCTATCCATTAAATAGCCAATTAAGCCCGGTTGTTGCAAATTGTCTGCATCAAATACAAACTGATACGCTCTTTGAGTAGTCGTAGCGAGTTTAAGGTATACGGTATCGTTTACACTAAGTTCAGGTCTTCTTTCGGCGGCAAGTGAGGTAGTGTTTCTTATAATGCTCAGGTTTTCGTTGGTGTTGCCAAACTTCAACGCGTCATCCCGGTCAATACCACTGCTGAATATACTGTTAAATTCAGCAAACGCCCCATCAGCCATCGTTACGGTGTTATCGGCATTCATTAAATTTAAGGTAGCCTTAATAATACCAGCAGGATTGCCTGCGGGTCTGAAACCCATATTGCTTCTGTTAGCTGATTTGCTTGATTCATTGAAAGTGATGGAGGCAACACCGGTCATTTTTGTTTCAACAAAAAATGCCTGGCCAGATTGCAAATCAACTGTTTGTGCACTCGCTGGTATCTGGCTATAAATTCCGTCGCCGTCCAGGTCATCCATCATTACATAGCCACCTGTTTGGTTTAATGAAGGATCCCAGGTATAAAAACGTTTTACCAAATTTGTTCTTGCTATGTTTTCAAAGTTTACCGGCGATGCGTAGGGATTGCCTATTAAAGTATATTTACCAGACACGGGAGCGGCAGTAAATGTTTGAGTTCCGGTTTGCAGTGCGCCAACTCCGGTAACAACAGTGGTATTTGTTGAACAGGTGCAGGTATTGGAAGCATTACGATCACCTCTTACAAATATGAAATACCCTGTATTGTCAGCACTGCCGGTATTGCCTGCAGATAATGGAATTTTTGTATTCAATACATTTACGAGTGCCTGTGTACCGTAATTCCAGGATTTCATGGAAACAGCATTTTGTGTACTTGCATCTAACCCGTTACCAGTTGCGCCTGTTGGCGAAGGACCGGTAACCAGCAATCCTATGCCGGGTGTATAAACGCCTGCACTTTGCCAGGTATTATAAATGGTATTTGAATTGGTAACCGGTGCGGTCATTAATCTCCATGATCTTTTTGAAGGGATAAATCTTTCTACATCAGCCTGGCCGATAATTTTGCTTGACGCCGCAACCGGCGCCACTCTTGCTGTAAGATTTACATCTGATTTCAAGGTAAGGTTGCTGTCTGTATACAAATTACCGCCATCAACTGTCAACACATTTTTAACGATCGCCCGTGATTTCAGTGCTACGCCGTTAGCCGACTTGGAAATGGATAAGTTATTGAATTCAGAAGCCTGGTTTCCATTAACATAAGCAACCAGCGTATCGTTATGGCCGGTGAAACTTACCGTACTGGCACCGGCTGAAAACGTACCATAATTTTGGAAGGCCGAATTATTGATTACCAGTGACACACTACCGTTTAGTACCAGGCTGCTTCTTGGGTTTATCGTAAGCTGCTGTGCAGTTACTTTATCTGCTAATCCGCTAATAAGGGTCAGCGCAAAAAAGAGCCTGCTACTTTTTAACAATATTGGGTAAAATGGTTTCATAATCTTGTACGGGTTTTCTAAATTAGGGTCGTTGTATTATTTCTTAGTTTTCAATAGCCTTATTTCTATCCGGCCGTAGTTAAATTCCTACAAAAAACGCAATTGTATTACTGAAATTGTGTTTAACTGCTTGTGTATCTTTATTTACAATTGATTTCATATCCTTTTTTGGCATTTAATTAAACAAATCGAGGATCGTGCCATTCTTTCATTTAGTTGATAATCAATATATTACACTGTGCTTGCTCCAGTAGTTTTCCTTTTGTCGGAAGGAATGTCCAAAAACCAGAAAAATTTGAATAGAAACTTCGGGGGATAGTAGTAGGATAGCCACAATAGTGAAACTGTATTGTCCGGCAAAGAAATCCGGTGATACCAAAAAAGCCCCGAATGTAAAATGTCTTCGCTGTAGAGTAATATGTTGTCGGAAAAGTTAATTCAGTGCAAGTACGCTTTGTTAGGGAGCTACAAATCATGTGCTATAGCAAACATACCAAGAGCAGGTTTATTTAGTGATGTGGCTGTGGTAATTCACGGGCATCCGGGAGATAACAATGGTGTTAGCATTTATAAAGCGTTGCTGGGAGATATCAAACCCGCTTTAAATTACAGAGATTAATGGTAGTATGCAGCTAACACAGCCCGCTATTTATTCATGCACAAAATCGGTTTTTGAATAGGTGCCGGGTCGGGCATGGTTTTCTTTTTTAAAGTTGAAATGCACGAAGTCGCTGCCTTTTATTTCCGTAAGATTATAGGTTACTTCCGCCATATAAGCTTCGGCGCCACTGGAGCCTGACTGGTTGGTTAAGTAATTACTTTTGCCGATTTTTATAAAAATACTATGGACTGAAATGCTGCTCATACTGTATAATGTCCGGGTAAGTTTCATTGAGGTTTTGCAGCAAAAGAAGAACTGTCAAAGAATGCGCTGGCGCGGGCCTGCTTTTAATTATTGCAAAACCTTTTTTACCCGAAAAATCGACCTCCCAAAAATAGTGTGTGTCTTTATTAATGCTTGCCGTATCGGAGTTCGAAAGTGCTATCGATGTATCTGCAGCAGACTATTCTTTGCCGACATCATTGGAGTGACAGGAAAAAATTAAGGGTAACAGTAAAACAGGAGTGAAATATTTTTTCATAATTCATTTTTAAATGGTGATGAATAAAGATGCTTTACTGTATCTAAAATCGTGCAGCTTTCTCAGGGCAAAATTACAGAAGTGTTTGCGAAAAAAAATGATGATCGTCATTGAGGCCAACGATTAATAGTAGTTACAAAAAAAGGGAATGATCGGTTTATTTTACCTATTCATTACCTTTTTGCTTCTTACGCTGGCGTATCCTATTTTTCTTTTGTAAAAATATATTTACCGCTCTTGGCTAAAATAAATGTGCAAATATTTGTCGAGGTTAACCACGACAGTAGCTTTAATCTGGTTTGTTATTCCAGCTGTTGTTGCTTTCATCGGCATCCATATAGATACCACCGTCCAATTTTAAAAAGGTGATTTTCTTTTTGGTAGAAATGCTAACGGTGGCAGCTTGCTGATTCTTTTCCCAGATGTTTGCTGTTTCATGAATGGTTTCTTTTGTGCCATCAGTATATTCTA
>JANYFI010000229.1 GCA_025362765.1 Ferruginibacter sp.
GAAAGATGACAATGCCCATTTATTTAAAGAAGAAGCGGCGGATTTAATGTTTCACTACCTCATTTTATTGCAGGCAAAGGGATTTAGTTTGCAGGATGTGATTGGAGTACTGGAAGGCAGGCATAAGAAAGGGTGATTAAAAAACTGAAGGTTGGCTAAAATTATACAATTAATTATGGCGTGTCCCAAGCTACGCAAGGGCCGGGCTTTCCGCTGCAATCTTTTTTTTCGTGCCTCAAAAAAAGTATTTCCGCTGCAATCCCTCACGCAGCTTCTGTAGTCAGTGTCAACCAACACGACTTACAATTAGAATACTTCACTATAATTGAAAAATATCTCATTCCGGTAAATTTTATCAAAACTTCCTTTGATAAAGCATACTAAGGGCTGCGTTCGTTGAGACCGGCGATGAGATTATACTATGCAATTGCTGTACTAGCAGAACATAGACAAGCGTAAAAATTACTAATTCATAATTTAATATAGGGGCCGTGCTATCAAACTATCGAAATTTTTGCCAATCTCTGATATAAATTTTCCCTTCAGTAAAATTTATAGTGTTTCCTGATGAATCTTTGGCCAGGGTGGTAAAATCTAAATCAAGATTTCTATTTGTTGTATCTATACTGGTTACTGAAATACTACTACCTGTCAAAGGGAAATATAAATTATCAGTGTTTCGATGGCTATAGTCGAAAAGATAATGCTGTGAAGCGGAGGTTTGGTAGTAGCCGGATTGCAATGGATATGTGCCTTTACCAAGTGCCAAAGGAATATTAAACCTCAATCTTCTTTCTCCATTCCCATGAATAGTTCGGGAATATGTGTCCAGATATTTCGGGCAATCCCCGAGGTCGTCAGGGTAACCTGTAGCAATAATATCTAAAAATGAAATATTAGTTGGTTGAATATATTCGTTAACTCCGGCATAAACCTGTTTTGAATACCAATTGATACCATTAACTTTTGCCCTCATGTAAGAGCTGTCGTAAAACAGAGGGGAATTAATAAGTTTGATATTATCCATGTTGCCGTTGCTAACGGTGAGATTTTTATGTTGATAGTCGGAATACCCGGTTACATTAAAGGTGGCTGAAACTTTCCCGGTAGTTGTATCTAAATTTGTTATTGAAATGGTTCCTCCAATTCCGGGTTTTAATAAATCACAATAATAAATATCTGCAAACAAAGAACTTTCGTTACCTAAACTTTGCACAATTTCTAAACCATTATTTTCATAAGCGTTGATATTATAAACTTTCAATGGAGTAATAGTATCTGTTGTTATAAAAAACCGAAATTCAAAGTTGCTGTTTTCATCAATTGCATTAATTGCAAGTAAATTTGCCTTTGGATAATAAACAGCTTTAAATTCACATGCAGTCCATGTTTTATTTTCGATAATAGCTGAAAGATTTCCATCATTGCCAGGGTTACAATTTCTTGGTTTGTTCGTAACGTCCTTGTTGCAGGCCAAAAGTAGAATAAATAGTGTTGGTAAAAGGGTCGTAATTTTTCTCATAGGCAAATATAAAAACTTTAGTTTAGCTTTTTAAAAGCCGTTTTATAATGAATAATTTTGTGAATTTCCGAATCTGTGAAATGTTGACTTGTGCTATTATTTATGTTGTAAGCTGAAAAGGAAAACAATATGTTTTATTCGCAGCGAGGTACCTAGCTAACACACTGGTTAGGAAGAAGGCATTACTTGGAAGAAAGTTAAATGATCTTATGGGGCTATTAAAAAGAAAGGTATAATTCCCCCTGCCTCCTAAAAATTTCTTAATGTTTTTAATCAACTGTATACTATCGTAATTACCCCTTCAGGGGATAGGGGGCATTAGTTCATCATCAACACATTCACGCTGCGTTGTAAAATATTAAATGCAATTTCAGCCATCAGGTTTTCTTTATCCAATGTGGGATTTACTTCTGTAATTTCAAAGCAGCAAATCTTCCTATTTTGCATAAATTTACTGATTAAGTCTTCTGCTTCTCTTTCCCTTAAACCATTGCTTACTGGGGTTCCGGTACCACGGGAGATAGAGGAGTCAAGGCTGTCTACATCAAAACTTACATAAATATCCGTGCAGTCGGAAAGGTATCGAAGTACTTTCCGGCTCACACTTTCCGCACCGTTTCTTCTTACTTCAGCGGTGGTAATTACTTTAATGGCGTGTTTCTCTACCAATGCTTTTTCTTCTTTTTCAAAATCACGCAGCGAAATAAATACGATGTCTTCCGGTAATACTTTTGGAAAAATGCCGCCCAGGTTTTTTAACTGTTCCCACATTTTTTTTGTTTTATCATCTAACGGATGCATCTGGCATTCTTCATTGTCTTCGCCAATCGCAACAGCCAAAGGCATACCGTGCATATTGCCGGTAGGCGTGGTGTAGGGTGTGTGCAAATCAGCGTGGGCATCTATCCAGATAACGCCCAGCTTACTTTTTGGTTTGGCTATTTTAATACCTGCAATTGTACCACCGGCACTGCTGTGGTCGCCGCTTAGTACCACTGGAAAAAAATGTCCTTTGATAGATTCACTTACCGCTTTGCTTAACCTTTCATAAATATTCAATACGCCATGTATTCTTTTGGCGTAAGGTGATTGTATTGGTTCAAACAATAGGTTATTTTCCTCCTGGATTTTTTCAGATGGAAAGTGCACAAAAAAATTGCTCATAAAATCAAGGGCCGCTATCTTAATAGCATCAATACCCAAACTGGCCCCACGGGTACCGGCACCTATTTCGCTTGGCACTTCAATCAGTTTAATATTCTTCATAAAAAAAATTATTTCCGCAGTCAAAAAATTAAATGGCAATTGTACCTGTTCGTTTTGTCAATATCGCAAGATATCGCTGCGGGGATGTTAAAATCAAATTTATAACTTTCCCGCCAAAGGATCATTTCCGTTGATGGTTCCAAACGTTTTGACTGGCTTAAAACGAACAAACATATCTTCGCTATACCAACGTTCTTTCCTTGTTTTTTGTATGATGGCTGTGTGTTGGTGCATTTGATAAGCAAATGCTTTCATATCTTCTTTGCTTTGCCACACACTGAACGTGGCCTGCTTGATATACGGTATTTCGCCAATGCCGACAGACGTTACAAATCCTTTGGCACCGACCATTTCATTGGCTGCGCCGGCAACGTTTTGCCAAAAAGCCCTCAGTTTGGATAGGCGTATTGTGGCGCGGGTAAGCGTGGCAACAATACCGTTGTAATCTGTTTGCCTTGCGAGGTCTCCAAAAGGATTTTTACCATCCCATTTACCGTGCCCTTCCATCGGTTGCAATAAAATGGTCCAGGTTTCAGCATTAAAAAATCGCAGCCATTTATCAATGAAAGGTCCCAATAAACTACTGATAATAGTACCTGCGTTAAAATTGTTATGATTATTTTCATTTTCATGTACTGCTAAAATTCCCCATTGCTGCCAGTCAGGGTTTTTATCGAATGTGCCGTTTTTACCACAGCCCAATAATTTATAAAAGGAGATATTTTTATTTAGCGAAAGGGGAATTCTGTGAATAGCCATGGCAAGTACTGCAAAGAAAATATACTTTTTTGGATAGCGTAGTATGGTGAGTGTTACGAGCATGCTGCAACATAACAAGTTTATTGAAACAAAGTTGAAATAAAACAGCAGCAGTGGTTTGCTGCTGCTGTTTTATCCATTATAATGGTTGCCTAATAAACTGCTATGCCAGTAGTTGAAACGGGCAGCCCTGTAATACTTGCTTTGAACGCAAGCTCTCCAAAAGGCTTTCTTTGATACCATCCTATTGTATGATCATGTGCATTTAATTCAAATACATCATAGTTGTTTTCAGCTACTACGATGTCAGCAGGTCCGCCGTCAGTTTTTGCAGCCTCGCCATGCACCAGGTATAAAGCTCCCCAGGCTGATACATAGTAAGATGAAATATTGTTGCTGGCCGTATTGCTTACATAAGCGAACCTTCCGTATTTGGTGGTGGCTACCCAGCAAGGCGCGGCTTCTGAACTGCCAACCGCTCCGTTCACAGCTGAAGGCATACCGTTATAAATATTGTATGAAGTGGATGCGCCTGCACCGGCTGCACCACCCGCTGCATCAGACACTATTATAAAATTCCGGGCAAAATCAAATCCAAATGGTGTTTGTCCTACAGATGCGGTGAATTTACCTGCGTTAACGGAACCATCGTTTTTTACTTTAAAAGAGCCGATGATATTGGTAGCCTTTTCTGTTACAACTAGCCAGTTGCCATTAGGCGTAAAGGAAATTTGTGGCGCATCTACTCCGGTAGAGCTCAGTGCTTCAACACTTCCGGCAATAGGTGTCAGTTTTCCGCCATTCCCAATTTTAAACCCTTCAATATTATCAGAACCGCGGTCAAGCACGTACAAAAGATTATCATGCATGCTAACGCTAACGGGCATTTTGCCATAAGTATTTGCTGAATGAGCGAGGGTTAATTTGCCATGTTCGCCGATTTTAAAAGATGATACGCTGTTACATCCTGCATTAACGGCATACAGCCATCCTTTTGCCTCATCAATAGCCAATGCGCCCTGCGAGCCCAATCCTTTTCCTGTGCCAGATCCGCCGGAAATCACGTTGCCAGCGGATTGCAGCGTGCCGCCCTTATTTATCTTGTAAATAATAATACTGTTGGTTCCAAGGTTGTTACTCTCTGTATACAGGAAATGTTCATCGTCATTATCGCCCTGTCTGCTTGAGGTCGAGGCCAGGTCACCAACTGATGCAAGTATTGTTTCATCTGGGTTAGTACCGTGTTCCGATATCATGGCCGTCATGGTTTCTTTGGATGGCTGAACAGTTGCAGCATTTTCATTCATGTTTTTTTTACAGGCATTGAATGTAAAAATAATTGCGGCTGCTACTGATACTTTTAAAAATGGGATTTTTTTCATTTTATATGTTTTAATTGTTAGTGAATTTGCAGTATGGATAACAAATATTGAAAGCGATTTTTATTTTTATTGGCACATAGTGCTGCCATTATCCTGTAAAGAATTTTTTTTGTAAAAAAATGGTGGTGTTATTTTATTCGCCGGACTAAGCCAAATTGCAGACCTGCACTGGTGATGGGAAGTTTACCTACTCCAATGCCCTGCAAGGGTAGCGTTAGAAAAGGTTCAATTCTTAGGTTAGTATATTTAAAAACAGTCCGTTCATAGCCAATACTTAAAGCAGCCACCGCAGGTAAAGTGTAATTGTTTTTATTATAGTTGCCGAACATTTTTTCACTGCTTCCTGCCATCGTCACCTGGTACATATTTTTTTCATCCGTGATTATGTATGCAGCCACACCGCCTGTAATAAAGAAAGCTGACAGGTTTTTTTGTAACAGGTTATATTTTATTTTTAAAGGAATTTCTATTAAAGAACTGTTTCCGTCTACTGTATTAATTACCATACCAGCGGGCATGGCCGATTTTATTTTGTCCATATTAAACTGGTCGCCGGTTGTGGTGTAATGCTTTTGGTTCCAGCTAATACCAGTTTCAATTGAAACTTTGCTGTTTAATTGCAAACCTGCGACAATCCCCACCGTTAAGCCACCGTTGTTAAAATGTCCATTGTTTATTTTGCTAAAATCCGGACCAGCAATAACTCCTGCATACCATTGCGTGTTACCGGGCATACCAGCTGACTTGTCAAGTGTAGTTTTTGTGTGTATGGGTTTATCATTCTGTAAAACATTACGGGCAGTTGTATTTAACCTGTCTGCTGCTATTACTGGTTTTGTATGGTATTGTTCAGCATGGCTTTGTATTTTTTCAACAAAACCGGTGAGGTGATATCTTAAATTTTTTTTATCCTGTATACTTGATAAGTAAATTACCTGATCATTTTTTTCAAAGCTGTCATCGGCGACTTCATAAGAATGGAAACTCCTGCTAATTTGATTGGTGGCTGAAATGGACAATACTTTTTTAAGTAAAGGTGAAGAAGAATGATCGTCACTTTCGGCACGTATTTGCTGACTGGTATTTTTTTGCTGCAGGTTAACATTTTGTTTTTCCGGTGCTGTATTATCCTGAACTGAATTGTTTATGGCAGCTATTTTAAACGGCAATTTTCCTGTGGGCGTTTTTATGAGCAAACCGCCGACAAACAACGTCAGCAATAGCAGTAATAGTGAAATCAGTTTTTTATTCCCTCTTTTTTTTACAGCAGGCATACCTATTGAAACCCCCGGGCTGGATTTTATTTTACCTGCAATACTTTCCCAGTCACCTTCCCCGGTCTTAACGGAATAGTGTTCAGCGGCTCTCTGAAACAGCTCGTCCATATCGTCGTCTAAATGCTGCATGCTGCCAGTTTTTCGTTTTGCTGAAGATAGTTTTGCATTAGCGCCCTTGCCCTTAACAAATTTGATTTTGATGTGCCCACCGGAATTTTGAGATTTTCGGCAATTTCTGTATGTGTATATCCATCAATCACGTGCATATTAAAAACAATCCGGTAGGGAGGAGGTAATTTTTTTATCAATAAAATCAAGTCTTTGTAAATAACCATTTGCTCCGGAGATGCGCTTCTTTCTTTCATATCCCATATTTCTTCGGCCATACCACCTATCTCGGGTAATAACATCTTTTTCCTTAACAGGTCGATGGATGTGTTGATCATAATCCGCTTAAGCCAACCCATTAAAAATCTTTCCAGATCCACGTCATTTTCACATTTGAATTTATCTATCTGTAAAAAAAACTTTACAAAACCATCATTTGTTATTTCGAGTGCGTCTTCGTAAGTATAGATGTAGCGAAAAACGGTTTTTAGCCCAAAGGCACGGTAAGTATCATAAAGCATCTTTTGATACTTATGGTCGCCTTCACGGCATCCGTTTATTATAGTTTTAAGTTTGTCCAAAGACATATGTTAAGAAATACAATTTTTTTCAGCAAAAAAGACCAAAAATTTAAAGCCAGTCAATCCATATCTGTAAGCCTTCTTTATTCAATACGGTTGTCTTCTTAAGTGGGTTGCAAATTATAGTTATTTTTTATAAAATATTTTATCAGCTGTCGTAACATATATTAAATGCGGGATTGATAATTTCCCACCTGATTATTTCAAATATAAAGGTCGGCAGAAGTTAATTAATTTAGCCTCATGAAAGTAGCAGGCATCAGCGATATAAAACAAGAATTGAATAATATACCTCCCACCCAGGTATTGGAGCTTTGTTTAAGGCTGGCTAAATATAAAAAAGATAACAAGGAATTACTGAACTACCTGCTTTTTGAAGCCAATGATGAAGAGGCGTATGTGCAAAATGTAAAAAATGAAATGGAACAGGAATTTACGCAGATCAATACCAGTAATTTATATTTTGCAAAAAAGAGTCTTCGCAAAATTTTAAGAAATACAGCCAAATACATTCGTTATACAGCGTCCAAGCAGGCGGAAGTAGAACTGCTGCTTCATTTTTGCCAGACACTGAAAGAGTCTGTTATTCCCATTAAAAAAAGCACGGTGATTAGTAACCTCTACCAGTTTCAAATAAAAAAAGTGGCTAAACTGGTAGCCACTTTTCATGAAGATCTTCAATATGATTATTTAAAAAAGCTCAAAAAGCTCTAACATATATATACTCCTAAGGTTTAAAAACGCCTTCCTTAAATGTGGCTTTAAAGTGTAAAAAATCAGGAATGGAAACATTGGCTACATAAGGGTTATCCCTGTTTTGGCTAATGTACTCCTGGTGGTAATCTTCAGCGGGATAAAATTTAGTAAGTGGTACCACCTGGGTTACAATTTTTCGGTCGTATACTTTCGCCCGGGTTAAGCTTTGAATGGTTGATTCAATAATTTCTTTTTCTTTTTCATTATTATAGAATGCGATCGAACGATATTCTGTACCAACGTCATTGCCCTGCCTGTTCATTGTAGTTGGATCCTGGCTGGCAAAAAAAGCTTTCACCAATGTTTCGTAACGAATTTTAGCCGGATCATAATGAACCTGTACCGTTTCCGCATGGCCTGTTTGCCCGCTGGCCACTTTTTCGTAATCGGGATCGGTAGTGGTGCCGCCTGCATAACCGCTCACTGCATCTCTTACCCCAGCCAAACTTTGAAACACAATTTCTGCATGCCAGAAACAGCCTTCAGCAAACGTGGCCACAGCTTCATTGGCCACTGGTTTTTGTTTTTCTGCTGTAGGTATTTTTAGCGTTTTTTGTGTTGATTGCGCACACGAAAAAAATGTGTTGCCGACAATAAGTAAAGTGAGTAATAATTTCATAAAGAATTGTTTGTTTAAAATAACGTTGTAAAATAGCCTGAAGATTTTTTATGCCTGTTAAAATTACCTGAAAGTATTTTTGCAGCAAATTCTACTACTTGTATAACCAACACTTACCAATTTTGTTGTAACCGATTTTGTACTATACTTTTGATAAAAGATAAATTATGGCTGTAAAAGAATTATTTGAACAGGCAGTGAACGAAAGCAAAAATTTAGTGGAAAAGCCTTCTAATAATGTGTTACTGCAGTTATATGGGTTGTACAAACAGGCTACTGAAGGAGATATAGATGCCGGTGCGCCTGCCAATGCCTTTGATTTTGTGGCAAAGGCAAAATTCAATGCCTGGGAAGAACTGAAAGGGAAGCCTCGGGAACTGGCCATGCAGGAATATGCAGATTTGGTGGCAAAACTGAAGGCCTGAAAGGAATTTTTATACTGAAAAAAATAAAAAGGGATAAGTCAATCATTAGCCATATCTTTGCTATGTGATAATAGCTCTATCAGCACAATGTTTTAGTTAGATTCAATTTTTTACTTCTCCAACGTATTAGTTTTCTCTTCTTAAAAATTTGTCTTTAGTATCAGTTACCGTCACGGGTATTTTAATTTATTTATTATTTAATTTTTAAGAAAATGAACATTTACGTTTCAAACTTAAGCTTCAACACAACTGATGTTGAATTGAACGAACTTTTTGCACAATTTGGTTCTGTAAC
>JANYFI010000230.1 GCA_025362765.1 Ferruginibacter sp.
TACGAGAAAACGGAAAAGTATTAGCAGACGAGACAAACAAAGCATTTGCAGGAATCTCAAAAGATAGCGACTGGGCGTTTTATATTCAAGGCGATGAAGTGATTCATGAAAAATACCACGGCACGATTCTGCAAGCGGCAAAAAAATATAGCTCCAATAAAAAAGTGCAGGGCTTGCTGTTTAAATACCTTCACTTTTACGCTACTTACGATTATGTGGGCGATAGCCGCAAATGGTATCAGTATGAAATAAGAATGATAAAAAATGACCGCCGTATAAGTTCGTACAGGGATGCGCAGGGTTTCAGGATGGGAGAAAAAAAATTGGATGTAGTTTTAATTGATGCTGAAGTGTATCATTATGGCTGGGTAAAAGAACCGCACCAGATGTTACAAAAGCAAAAAGATACAGACAGGTACTATCTTGATCTTGCAGGCAAAAACTCCACTGAAATTAAAAGTTCAGATGTATTCGATTTTGAAAACAAATACGATTCGTTGCAGAAATTTACCGGGGATCACCCAGTTGTAATGCAGGAACGGATTAAAAGGAAAAACTGGCAGGTTAATTTAGATATCAGTAAAAAGACGTTTTCAATGAAAGAAAAATTTCTATTTTGGTTTGAGAAAAAAACTGGCAAAAGACTTTTTGATTTTAAGAATTACCGACGTATAAATTCCCAAAAATAGACTTGTGTATTTAGCAACAATTGACTTTGTCGGCGATATTGGCTTATGATTTATATTTCTTTTTCACCCCTTGCTCTTTTTCTGATTTCAATTAACTGGCTCAATTTATTTTTTGGAGAAAATTTAAAAATATTGACCTGGTTAACAATTAAAAACCAAAACAGTGGCCAAACAAATTGACCTTTTTTTTTGACTAAGTAAAGATTATAGAATTGAGTATAGAATAATTTCTCCTTTTCGAATTTATTATTCTTAAACTGTTCAAGCCATTCGAGGTCTTCCATAAATTGCTGGTATCGCTCGTTAAACGGCCTTGAGCCTGCTACTTTTTGAATAATATTTTCAGTCATATTATTTCCATGTTGGCGGTACAGTGTTAGCGATTCATTTAAAAATTTCAGACCATTTAAATTGGAGGCTTGTACTGCAATCCACCAGTCATGAAACTTTACAGGGGGAAAGGGCAAAGAACGTTCCACCACTTCCCTTGTGGCCAGCATAGTATGACCTGACACGGCATTGTAAATGCCAAATCCTTTCGAATCAAATATGTCTTGTAAATTCCTGAAGTCGGACAAATTTTTATTAAGGAGGTTTCCTTCTGCATCAACAAGCTTGCTGTTGCTATAAACAATCGAGTAATTGCCTATAGCCAAATATAATTTTTCAATCTTGTCCGGCAACCAATAATCATCCTGGTCAGAAAAGCCGATGAAAAGACCTTTGGACAAACCTGCAGCCAATTCAATATTTTTCCGGAGACCAACGTTTTGACTATTTAGATTGATTATTATATTTTCATACTTACTATAGTTTTTTAAAATTCCCATTGTGCCGTCTGTTGAAGCATCATCTGATATAATAATTTCAATATTGGAATAAGTTTGGTTAAGAATTGACCGAATTTGTTCTTCCAGGAATGGCTCTCCATTGTAGGTACATAAAAGAATGGATATTAATGGTTGGTGCATGTAAGTTTGGAGTTTAAGAAAGAGACATAGACTTTAAAATTGAAAGTATAAACTGAATTTCCTACCGTAAACTAATTAAAAGTATTTCAGCAGAGTACCATCATCCGGATGATATAAAATAACAACGGCTGCTATTTTCATAGAGTATATTTTTTGTTGCCTATGGGTAATTTTTTAATCAAAAATAATATAACACCTGCAACACGACGTAAGTTTGCAATTGTTGTAAAGGTAAATATTAAACCACACACTAAATTTCCACAGAATGCAAGCAGCATTGCCCGTTGTTTCAATTATTTTGGCCACTTATAATGGCGGTAAATATCTTGCGGAGCAAATTGAATCGGTAATGGCTCAGTCTTATGCCAATATTGAAATTATTATTGTAGATGATTGCAGCACGGACAATACGATTGAAATAGTAAAAAGTTTTCAGGGCAAATATCCCGCTATCAAATTATTACAAAATGAAACGAACCTGGGTTATATAAAAAATTTTGAAAAAGGCTGTGTGGTTGCCGGTGGTGATTTGATTGCTTTTTGTGACCAGGACGATTACTGGCATCGGGATAAAATAAAAAATATGCAGGCTGCTATTGGAAACTACCCGGTGATCTACTGCGATTCCGTGTTATGCGATGAGCACCTTAAACCCCTCGGTGTAAATATATCTGACAGGGTGAATTGTTTTGATGTTGATAATTGTTTGGAGCAAGCGGTAATTGGAAGAATTTATGGTCATGCCACGCTGATAAAAAAATCCTTTCTACAACACTGTATCCCATTTTTAACAGTAATTCCCCATGACTGGTGGCTCTGTTATAATGCCACTTTAAATGGCGGCATTAAATATCTGCCGGAAGTATTGGTTAGTTACCGGCAACATGCTACTAATGTTTTTGGAGCCGTTGGCGGAAAGAGCCGGAAAACTTCCAAGGCAAACAGAGCGGAAAATAAAAGGATAGAGCAGGGCTATATTCGCACCAGGATAGTGTCTTTTTACAATGCCTGTCCTGAAGCATTGGTAAACGAAAAAGAAGTGTTGCGGAAATTTGTATCAAGCTATCAAAGTTTTTCCTTGATTAATAATTTTCAGCGAATGGTATTATTTTTCCGTTACCAGGATCAATTGCTGTCAAGAAAAAAGCGTTCCCTTTTCAGAAAATATTTATTTTGCCTCAAAATGTTTGTACAAATAATATAGCGCTGCTTAATATAAACTTCGGTAAATATCCAGGTAGTCGGTGGCGGCATTTTTCCAGTTAAACGTGGCTGCTCTCTCTTTAATTTTTTCTGCGGCGCATGCATTTTCTTTATAATGCTGTAATCCGTCTTGTACTGTTTTTTGCATATCATCTTTTTCAAAGGAGGAAAAATAATAGCAAACGTCTCCGCCAATTTCGGGGAGCGATGTAAAGCGGGATAAAAAGATAGGCACGCCAAAATACATAGCTTCCACCACCGGTGCGCCAAAGCCCTCCGTTAGTGACGGAAATAAAAAGGCTGCACAGTTTTTCATATACCATTGCTTATCATTTTCGGTAACGGGGCCGGTAAAGATTACTCTTTTTTCCACTCCATGTTTAACCGCTTCCGCTATAATTTCCTGTTTGTAAGATTCACTTGAAGTAATACCTGCAATTACCAGCAACATATCGTTACCAGCAAGCAACGCTGGCAGCACATGAAAATTCTTTTTTTTCATGATGGTACTCAGCGTGAAATAATAGGGTGAGGCGGGTTTAATTGCGGGCACCTGTAGTGGTACAATTTCACGGATAGTGCAGCCGTTGTACACTACCGAATGGGGTTTGTTGGTAAGATCGATATATTGTTGCACATCGTCGCTGCTAAAATGTGAAATAAATGCAACGTGATTTGCCCTGCGGATTTTTTTTTCAACCTCCTGAATATATCGTTTTTTTTTAGCGGGGCTCTTATCCGCATTGTGCATCACGTTAATATCATGTATGGTAAGTACTACCGGCAATTTATTTTTTGAGGGATAATAATCGCTTTCCTGGTGTATAGAATGCCAGACAGCATATTTTTTCAGGGAGGGCATTAGTAGTTTATGAAAGGAATGCTGAAAAAGATAATCCCCGTCTTTTCCAAAAGCACCGTTTTGATTTTTTGGAAGAAAAAAACTTAGTTGTTCCAAATTGGGTTCAATTACTTTTTGCAGGGCCGGTACCAGGTTGATGCAATAACTGTGCAATCCTGTGTGCGGGTATTTCATGCGTTCACAGTCGATGATTATTTTTTTTAACATTTTCTATTTACTGCTTTTTAACTGCTTGACATAAAATATCATTTACAAAAAATAAGGATTGATGCAGATGGTTGCCAACTCTATTATACATTCTATCCACCCCAGCCTTCCCTGTCAAGACTTCGGTATTGAATAGCTTCCGCAAGGTGCTCGGCTTTAATGTCTGGGCTTGCTGAAAGATCAGCAATGGTTCTGCTTACTTTCAAAATCCGGTCATACGCACGCGCTGATAAATTTAATTTTTCCATGGCAATCTTTAATAAATTCTGACTGGCCGTGTTTATTACACAAATTTCTTTCAGCATTTTGCTGCTCATCTGTGCGTTGGAATATACACCTTCACTGTTTTTGTATCTTTCTTCCTGTATGTCCCTTGCCTTAATAACCCGCTGTCGTATACTGTCGCTTTTTTCAAATTCCCTGTCAGATGATAACTCGCTAAAAGCTACCGGTGTTACCTCCACATGCAAATCAATTCTATCTAGCAATGGTCCCGAAATTTTATTCAGGTACTTTTGAACACCACCGGGAGGGCAGGTACATTGCTTGTCAGGATGATTAAAATAGCCACAAGGGCATGGGTTCATACTTGCAATCAACATAAAACTGCAGGGAAATTCCAATGCTATTTTTGCCCTGCTGATGGTAACTTTTCTTTCTTCCATCGGCTGCCGCATTACTTCCAGTACTGTTCTTTTAAACTCTGGTAATTCATCTAAAAACAATACGCCGTTGTGAGCCAATGAAATTTCTCCTGGTTGTGGATTACCGCCGCCACCCACCAATGCTACATCGCTGATGGTATGATGCGGACTCCGGTATGGCCGCTTTGAAATGAGTGTGGCGTTTTCAGGCAGCTTGCCGGCAACGCTGTGAATCTTGGTTGTTTCCAATGCTTCCTGTAAACTCAACGGTGGTAAGATAGTCGGCAAACGCTTTGCCAGCATGGTTTTACCGGCACCGGGTGGTCCAATCAATATCGCATTGTGTCCACCGGCTGCTGCGATTTCCAGCGCTCTTTTAATATTCTCCTGGCCTTTTACATCGCAAAAATCAATATCAAAATCGCTTTGCGCATAGGCAAATTCTTCCCTGGTATTTACTATTGTTGGCTGAATGGTATTTTCATCTTTAAAAAACTCAACCACTTCGTTTAAATGACCAACGCCATACACCAGCAGGTTGTTTACCATGGCAGCTTCCCGTGCATTTTGTTTGGGTACAATCAAGCCTTTAAATCCTTCTTTGCGAGCTTGTATAGCGATCGGCAAAGCGCCTTTAATAGACCTTACGGTACCGTCTAAACTCAACTCGCCCATTATTACATAGTCCGTTAGTTTTTCAGGATTAATGAGTTGTTCACTGGCACCTAATGTGCCCATGGCAATGGGTAAATCGAAAGCAGTACCGCTTTTTCGAATATCGGCTGGCGCTAAATTTACGATGAGTCTTGTACGGGGCATAAAGTAACCATTGTCTTTAATGGCGCTTTCCACCCTTAATAAACTTTCTTTAACAGCCCCGTCGGGAAGGCCTACAATGATGGCGTCTGATTTGCCCTGGTTATTGATATTTACTTCCACCGCAATGGTAATGGCTTCTACGCCATAAACAGCACTGCCGTAAGTTTTTACCAGCATGGGTGGGTGATTAAGTTTTTAATAAATGAATTGAAAGATAAGGAATAGATTGTTTAAATGCTACATATTTGCACTTCAATTAAAATGATGCCGGGATTTGAATCACCTCTTCAATCTGCGCTCCATAGTATTGGTTAGTTGAAGAGTGCGACGCCATTGAAGCCAAATTAAGTTACTTAAGCCGGGCTTGAAATTATTTTATTATTATTGGTAAGCGCTCATTTTATCTCTTGCATATCAACCAATTTTTTATAAAAACCATTTTGTGAAATCAATGCATCGTGCGTTCCTTTTTCAATAATTTCGCCTTTTTGCAACACAATAATTTCGTCTGCATTGCGGATGGTGCTGAGACGATGCGCTATTACCAGCGAGGTTCTGTCCTGCATCAGGTTTACAATGGCGTCCTGCACCAGGCGTTCACTTTCTGTATCTAATGAAGAAGTAGCTTCATCTAAAATAAGGATGGGCGGATTTTGCAGCACTGCCCGCGCAATGGTGACACGTTGGCGTTCGCCACCGCTTAACTTCATACCCCTGTCGCCTATGTTGGTATTGTATCCATTTTCTTTTTGAATGATGAATTTATGCGCATTGGCAATCGTTGCGGCTTCCTGCACTTGCGCTGGTGTGGCATCCATATTGCCTAGCGCAATATTGCTGGCGATGGTGTCATTAAATAAGATTGCTTCCTGCGTAACTACACTCATTTGCTTGCGCAGCGATTGAATGGTGAAGTCTTTGATGTTGACGCCATCAATTAAAATTTCTCCTGCTGCTACATCGTGAAACCTTGGAATGAGATCAGCCACTGTTGATTTGCCGGCTCCTGAAGAGCCCACCAGCGCTACGGTTTTACCCTTTTCTATTACAAAGCTGATATTTTTTAAAACAGGTTTATCATCATAATTAAACGAAACATTTTTAAATTCAATCCGGTCATTGAAGCCCGCCAATGCGCTGGCGTTAGGCTTTTCCTCTACTTGTAAAGGAGCATTTAAAATGTCTTCAATTCTTTCCACCGCACCAAGCCCTTTTTGTAAATTGGAAATGGTGGTGGAGAAATTTTTTGCCGGGTTGATGATCATGGCAAAAGCTACTATAAAACTTACGAGCTCGCCACCGCTAAGATGGTTGCCGGGGCTGAATACAAATCTTCCGCCAATATATAAGATGGCGCATAGTACCGTAACGCCCAGCACTTCCGTTAAAGGACTGGCAAGATCACGCCGCAGGGTCATTTTATTGAGCATGAAAAACATTTTATTATTTCCATCGGTAAATTTTTTCAGCATCAGCGATTCTGCGGTAAAGGCTTTGATGACTTTAATGCTGCCAAGCGTTTCTTCTACAAGGGAGAGATTTTCTCCATTGGCTGCGGAATATTCAACGGATTGTCTTTTTAAACGCTTGCTGACCCTTCCAATTAATATGCCCGTAAGCGGTAAAAAAATAAGGAGGAAAAGCGATAATTGCGGGCTGATAAAAATCATGGAAATTAAAAAGCCAACAATGAGTAGAGGATCTTTTATCAATCCCTCCAATGCAGTAAATATGGAATTCTGCACTTCTGTAATATCACCAATCATCCGGCTCATGATATCGCCCTTTCTTTGTTCAGTAAAAAAACTAATAGGTAACTGCAAAATTTTAGCGTAAAACCGTAAACGAAAATCAGTCATGATGCGGCTGCGCATAGGCGTAGAGATATAGATGGACAGGTAAACGAAGAAATTCTTCAACAGTACAGATGCTACCATCACAATACAAATAATGCCCAACGCATATAACGGCGAGTGATTTTTTACCAGCAAGGCAAAAAAAGCATTAAACCTGCCGAGGGAGCTGCTGGGAACTGATGGCATAGGACTATCCGCTTTAAAAATAATATTAAAAAACGGCGCCAGGGCATTAACAGACACCAATGAAAATACGGTAGCGATGATGGAATAAAAAAGATATAACGCCAACTTGGTTTTTGGAATGTGTATGTATTTGAAAATCCTGAAAAAGCTCATTCTGCAATACTATTTTAGTATGAAAAAATTGACTGCAAATGTACATTGAATAAAGAAGAAGGGGAATAAATTTAACGGGACGGATAATAAATTGGAAACAGTTTGCTATGCTAATGTGCGGATGTTGCTTTTACAAAAAAATAATCGGGGTTCTGATTATATTCTTTAAAAGCCCTCCGCCGCGGCGGAGATTTAGGGGGCCGACTCCTACAATTTCTCCAGCATCTCCACCACACCTTCGTTTTTTAAAATAAGGTATCCCAGCCGGTCGTTGCTGATGCCCGGCTTTAACTGGTAGCTAAACACCAACTGGTCGTTTGTAACGGCGGTTTCAAAATAGTTGAAACTGATGTTGGGATATTTTTTTAGGCCTTCGCCAATTTCATACAGGTGCGTACTTAAAATAAAAAGTGAATTTTTGATTTTTAGCATCCCTTCTATTACCGTGGAGGAACACTTCATGGCGTCCTCCACATTGGTGCCCTTAAACAACTCATCTATCAGTATTAGCCATTTCCGGCCATCCGCAATTTTTGTAACAGTAGATTTGATGCGTTGCACCTCGTTATAAAAATAACTCTCTCCTTTTACTAAACTATCCGTTACATTGATATTGCTTAACAGACCGTCAAACAGACTGAGCTGCATAAATTGGGCAGGCACACCCATACCAATGTGGGCCAGGAAAACTGCTGTACCAACAGATTTAATGAAGGTACTTTTGCCAGCCATATTGGCGCCGGTTAAAAATAAAAAATTATGTTTAGAATCTAAAGTAAGGTCGTAATCAACAGGTGCATTTAGCAGGATGTGAAATAGACCCTTTACCTCAAGTAACGGCTGATTGCCGGGCACAAATGTAGGAAAGCTAAGCCCGTGTTGTTTTACAGCCATTGCCATTCCATACCATGCATCCAACTGGCTATACATATCCAGTAACTGCAGCATATTTCTTTTATAATGATAGCGTAAGAACCTGCCCAACTGAAGTTGCTGAACAATGGTTAATTCGGCGGCCTTATTGGTTTTTTCAATGATGGCAAATTGTTCGTGTCTGATGGCCTGGTGGGCAGCCGATAAAAGATTATGCAAGGGCGGCGGCGCCTCGTTCGTGTTAAAATGCTGTATCAGTGCCTGGAAGCCTTTGATAAAATCAAATGCATGCCCGACAGAATATTCCACCAAAGAAAAATCGGGCCGGTGAAAATATTTATACCCATAAGCTGACACAACGGATGGGCTTGCCGGAATATCATCAATAGAAGCATGGTAAAATTTTTCAATCATCAAAACCGACCCGTTGCTTATCTGCAGCGGCCAGTGTTGCAGGTTTTGCAAAATTACCTGCAGGGTTTGCTGAATGCCGTTAATGGCCTCAATATTGCCAAGCGGGTGAGTAAAATTTTCATACAGTTTATCGCGGCCGCCAACAGTGCGGCAAAGGTTTATCTTATTGAATATAGAGAACTCTTCTCCCGTATCCAGTATAGAAAGGTCGGCCAGCGTGGTTTTGTCTATTTCAAGCCGAGCCTCGCCATCCCCCAAGGGTGTATTTTTTGATGCTTCTTTATTATTTGGATTATTACTCATCTTTTAAACTGCATAGTTTTTCAACTTTTAAAAATATGCTGTTCTCACAAAAACAGCATTCACTGCATTTAATCCTCTAACAGTGGCGGCGCGGCTAAAATTTCATTCTTTGTCCTTTTACAGATTCATCCCACACCTCATTTCCATAAACCATTCTCCCATTTACAAAAGTATTAGTGATGGTAGCAGGAAAATTAAAGCCCTCCAGCGGGCTCCAGCCGCATTTGTATAAAATATTTTCTTTACTTACTGTTGACGGCTGGTTCATATCTATCATTACCAAATCGGCAAAATATCCTTCCCTGATATAGCCACGATTTTTTATGCCAAAACAATCTGCTACCGCATGGCTCATCTTTTCAACAATTTTTTCCAGTGAAATGTTCCCCAACCGGTAATAATGCAGCATCAGTAATAACGGATGTTGTACCAACGGCAATCCTGCATGGGCGTGTTCATAATCGCCTTCCTTTTCACTTAACAGGTGCGGGGCATGGTCAGTAGCAATCACATCCAACCGGTCGTCCAGCAAGCCTTTCCATAAAGCGGCTTTATTATTCGGTGCTTTGATAGCAGGATTGCATTTTATTTTATAGCCCAGTTTTTCATAGTCATCCGCTGTAAAATGTAAATGGTGAACACATACTTCGGCAGTAATTCTCTTATCTTTTAAAGGAAACATATTGCCAAACAGTTGTAATTCTTTTTCGGTGCTGATGTGCAAAATATGCAGCCGGGTATTGAATTTTTTAGCAATCTGAATTGCCGCAAGCGATGATTCATAACAGGCATTGTCATCCCTGATCAATGGATGATCTGCTGGAGTTAAAATTCCTTTTTCTTTTTTTAAACGCTGATAATTTTCTTTAATTATTTTTTCATCTTCGCAATGCGTGGCGATGAGTAATTCAGTTTCAGCAAAAATTTTCTCCAGGGTATTGTAATTATCTACCAGCATATTTCCTGTGCTGGCGCCCATGAAAATTTTTACGCCACAAATTTTTTCTTTTAATTTATTTACTTTTAAAACTTCCTCCGCATTGGTATTGCTAACGCCCATAAAAAAAGAGTAATTAGCCAGTGAGTGCTGCGCGGCAATATTGTATTTGTCTTCCAGCAGTTCAATAGTTAAGGCATTGGGGATTGTGTTAGGCATTTCCATAAAACTGGTAACACCGCCTGCCACTGCGGCTTTGCTTTCGGTATAAATGGTTGCTTTGTGCGTAAGTCCTGGTTCTCTAAAGTGTACCTGGTCGTCAATTACACCGGGCAGCAAAAATTTTCCTTCTCCATTTATTTCTGTAACCCGGCCTTTATAGTCTAACTGGTGACCAATCCTTTCAATTCTTTCTCCATCAGTTAATACATCAAGAGTTTCTATTTTTCCTTCGTTTACAACCTGTATGTTTTTAAAAAGGTATTTTTGCATATCTTCAAAATAAATGTTTAGTTAAATCAATAAAATATTCATGCAAATTATTAAAAGCATATTCAAACTGGTAGTTTTTATTTGCCCTGTTGTTGCCGTAGCTCAATCTACTTATCTGCCTCAGGGTGATAAGGGCTATCATTTTACGGACAGGCTGGAGATTAAACAGCAGACCAATACTGATCTTAATTTTAGTACTTTAAAACCTTACAACCGCAAATACATTGTGCAGCAGGCGGAGTATATAGATAGCATCCGTAAGCAACTTTCCAGTTCGCTTATTGTTGAGGCTACAGACTACCTGAAATTTTCAAAGGTAGATGAATACAACCTGAATGGGTTACTAATGAACAACAGTGAGTGGGTTACAGGATCAAAAGAAAGTTTTTTGAGCAAGAAACCTTTTTGGGGTGCATTTTACAAAACCAAACCCAATTTGCTGGAAGTAAATGTAAAAGATTTTTTTTTAGTGGTGAACCCGGTTTTACAATTTAATCTGTCAAAAGAATCGGGCAGCAGCGAACAGATTTTTTTAAACACAAGAGGTATTACAGCCAGGGGTATGATTGCACGGAAACTTGGTTTTGTTACGACCATCACAGACAACCAGGAAAGGGGGCCTTTATTTTTTCGGCAATATATTGGCAGCGCCAGGGCGGTGCCCGGAGAAGGTTTTTATAAAGGTTTTAAAAAAACCGCAGTTGATTATTTTGATGCAAGGGGCTACATAACTTTTAATGCGGCAAAGTACATTGATGTACAATTTGGGTATGATAAAAATTTTATAGGCAATGGCTATCGTAGTTTGTTTTTAAGTGATTGGGGCAACAGTAATTTATTTTTAAAGTTGAACACAAGAATATGGAAATTAAACTACCAGAATTTATTTATGGAGCTGATGCCTCAGTTTGTAAAAAACGGAGACAATCTGCTGGACAGGAAATATGCGGCCATGCATCACCTGAGTATGAACGTTACCAAATGGCTGAACTTAGGTGTTTTTGAAAGCGTTATTTTCGGCAGAAGAAACCATTTTGATTTTGAATATTTAAACCCGATTATATTTTTACGACATATTGAAGGTACCGTTGGCAGCCCGGACAATGCTTTGCTGGGCGGCGATTTTAAAGCTAACATTGCACATAAAGTACAGGTGTACGGGCAATTGCTGCTGGATGAATTTGTGTTGAGTAAGATAAAAGAAAACCGCGGCTGGTGGGCCAATAAATATGGCACGCAACTCGGTATAAAATACATTGACGCCTTTGGCATACCCAATCTTGATTTGCAGGCAGAAACCAACAGGGTTAGACCGTATGCTTATAGCCACAGTGATTCTGTATCCAATTACAGTCACTATAACCAGCCGCTGGCCCATCCACTGGGCGCTAATTTTAATGAGTTTATTGGTATTGTTCGGTATCAGCCGTTGCCAAAAGTATATTTACTGGCAAAATTAATCTATTACAAAAAAGGGCTGGATAGTGCAGGTTATAATGCAGGTGGAGATATTTTCCGCAACGATTCAGACCGCTTTGGCATTGATGAAGGCTACAGTGTAGGCGGCGGCAGAAAAGCCACTTGCTTCAATGCGTTGCTACAGGCGTCTTACGAATTTAAAGAAAATTTATACTTTGACTTATCGTACCAGCGCAGAAACTATACAGTGCAGAATGTACCCACAGCTACCAACAATATGTCGCTAATAACTTTCGGTATTAGAATGAACATTGCCAAACGAAAGTATGATTTTTAGCCGGCCATAGGTAATTTTTATTCGACAGTTAATGAAAAAGAAATCATACGACTGTTGATTTTGTCAATATTACTTGAAAATTTCAATGTTGGATTTCTGCTGTGGAGATTGGCTAATCCCCAGCTTACCTTCAATTCCGGTGTAAGCACAAAGTATGGATAATACAGATGGAAACCGATGGCGCCTTCAACGCCGTAATCAAACTTATTTAATTTTATCAGCTGCTCCCCATTATTTTTTCCTGCATTGGCGGCAAGGTCATAATCAAACTTTACACCTGCCATTGTGTATACTTTCATGTTATCAATCCGGTCGCTGCTAAATTTTATCTGTAGCGGCAAACTCATGGTAATGGACTGCACTTTTTTGATAGTTAGTTTACTTTCACCTCCGGGTATGTCAGGGTATTGCAGGGTATACTCAAAGGCTTTTTCGCTAAAAGTTAAATTTAGGGGATAAGTGCGAAAATCAAAGTGCTCAGATAAGGGGACATCCACCAGCCAGCCAAGATTAAGGCCGGTACTATTGATGCTTTCAATAGCCAATACACTATCCTGTTGCAGGAAAGTGTTATAATTGGTAAAACTAAAATGTGATTTATTAAACCCGAGGTTAATACCAAAATGATAAGGTTTATCGTCATGGTCAGGCTGGTTCAGCTCGCTGCGAAGCTGAGACAACCCAACAACAGGCGCTAATAAAGAAAAGATAATGAAGGAGGTTATTTTTCTCCGCAATAGATACTGCATATTCCTAAGCTCAATGGTTTACAATAAGTGTTTGTGTATCCCAGGTTATCCAGGATTAAAGTAAAGTTTTTGCCTTCAGGAAATTTTTTAATTGATTCGTCTAAATATTTATATGCGTTGCGGTTTTTAGAAAATACCTTACCCACATTTGGTGCCACAAATTTCATGTACACATTATATACCTGCGTTACACCAAAAGTTTTAGGCTGACTGAATTCAAGTACTACCAATTTTCCGCCAGGTTTTAACACCCTTTTAATTTCGGTCAGTCCTTTCTCCAGGTTTTGAAAATTTCTAACGCCAAAAGCTACTGTTACTGCATCAAACGAGTTATCTGCAAAATTTATTGTTTCACTATCTCCGTTCAATAGCTCAATGATTTTTTCAAGCCCCTTTTTTTTTATTTTTTCGCGGCCAATTTCCAGCATGCCATCGCTGATATCAATACCTGTTATTTTTTCAGGATCCAGGATGGTGGTAGTCATGATGGCTACATCCGCAGTGCCCGTCGCTACATCCAATATTTTTTTGGGCTGCAGTTTTTTTAACTGCCGGATAGCTTTTTTTCGCCACCAGATATCTACACCAGCACTTAAAAACCGGTTTAAAAAATCGTACCGGTGGGCAATATTATCAAACATATTGGCCACTTGGTCTTTTTTGGAAAGATCAGAATCTTTTAACGGTACGACATTGTCGTGTGCAAATTCAGTCATTGTGGTGCAAAGATAAAGCTTTCACTTTTTTTGGAAAGTTGTTGTGGAAGTTACCAGGTAAGGTTTAACATTTTGGCGGGTAGGCGACAGGTCCAGGGCCAAAACCTTAAGGCCGAAGGCTTAGGACTTCATTTGCTTTCGGCCAGGGCAGACGCATTAAAAATTAATGAGCATTAGTAAGAATAGTTGTTAAGTACTCA
>JANYFI010000287.1 GCA_025362765.1 Ferruginibacter sp.
GCTGCTGCATTTAATAAAAAATCGGTTTCAGTTTCGCTTTGATCCGCCTGTACGGCTACGCATCCATCCAAATTATTTTGCTGCAACAATGGCCATAAGTCAGCGGGCAAAAAATCGCATTGAATCACTTGCATGTCATCGGTTATCCAGGCGTCTCTTACCGGTTGGTATTTCCAAAAATGCTGGTGGCTATCTATTCTCATGGTAATTCAAAAAATTTTTCCATCAACATCCATTTTTCTCCCGGGGCAGCCCATGGCAATGCCTGCTGAAATTTCCACATCAGCGTTTCCCACACCTGCACTGTTTCATTGGCAGCATCCAGCGCTGATTTCTTTTCAAAAGAAAAGTCTGCTGTAGCTTCAATGATCATGAACATTCGATTGCCAATGCAATACATATCCATTACGGTAATGCCCGCCTCTTTAATACTGGCGATGATGGCTGGCGACACCTGTTGATGATGCAATTTATACTCGGCCATTAACTGCGGATCATCTATTAAATCCAATGCGAGACAAAATTTTTGTAAAGCCACTTTTTTAGTTATGAGTTATGAGTTATAAGTTAGCACCAGCGTAAAGAGTAAAATAACTTATTCGAAAAAATTCTTAATTGGTTCCGTACGCCACAGCTTGCTGCTTACTCTTTCCCAAACCTTCGATGCCCAGTTCTATCACGTCTCCTGCCTTAATAAAAACAGGAGTAGGCTTAATGCCCAAACCAACGCCGGGAGGCGTGCCTGTACTGATCACATCTCCCGGAAGCAACGTCATAAACTGGCTCAGGTAGTGCACCAAAAAAGGGATTTTAAATACCAGGTTCAACGTATTACTATTTTGATATTTTTTTCCATTTACGGTTAACCACATGGGTAAATTATCTACGTCCGCTATTTCATCTTTGGTTGCCAGAAATGGCCCTAAGGGTGCAAACGTATCGCAGCCTTTTCCCTTTGCCCATTGTCCGCCACGCTCCAGTTGAAAGGCTCTTTCACTGTAATCATTGTGCAGACAATATCCTGCCACATAGTCCATCGCATTTACTTCTTCTACATAGCTCGCCTTTTTACCCATCACAAATGCCAGCTCCACTTCCCAATCTGTTTTGATGCTGTTTTTTGGGATGACCACGTCATCATCCGGACCACATAAGGCTGTGGTGGATTTAAAGAATATAATGGGTTCCGCAGGTATAGGTGCATTGGTTTCCAGGCAATGATCTACATAATTTAAACCAATACAAATTATTTTAGACGGCCTGGCAATAGGTGCGCCAAGCCTCACCGTTGCATCCACTTCTGGAAAACCAGAGCCCTCTTCAATCATTGTTTTCAGCTTTTCCAATCCATTTTTTTCGAAAAAGTCTTCGTTGTAATCGCTAAAAACAGCGGACACATCCCATCTTTTCCCCTCTTTTAAAAAGCCTGGTTTTTCTTTACCGGCTGTTCCAAATCTTATCAGTTTCATTGTGATGATTTATTGTAATTGTAATGCTATTATAGTATCAATCGCATCGGACTGCAGGCCCTCAAGGTACAGAAAAGTGCCTTCAGGTTGTTGTTTAAATTTAATTTTTTTTCCGTCTGCCTTCATTACTGCTGATAGAATTTTCCCTTTAAAGCCCGGCATAAAAATAAATCCGGCAGCAGGTGGCTGCAGTATGTGGACATAGTATGTTTTATCCTTTACGGTAACAACGCCCCAATCCTGCGGCGGGTAAATATTGCCCCTGGTATTATAAATAGTTTCGCCATTGGACTGCATCCATTGTCCGATTACTTTTAACGTATCTATAAACTCAGGCTGTATTTTTCCATTAGGCATGGGGCCAACGTTTAGTAAAAAATTCACATCACGGCCAGCGGCTTTTACCAGGTAATGAATCAACTGCTTTGAAGATTTATAATTGTTGTCAGTAAGATTAAATCCCCAGGAATTATTCATGGTTTCGCATGTTTCAACAGGCAATTGCAGCGAGGCTTCCTGGAAACTTAAGCCTGATTTATTTTCGCCCGGTAAATCTTTTTCAAACATTTGAAAATCTTCCCCCGTAAAAGGCGTAAGGTGGTGATTGTTGCCGATCATTGCCTGTGGCTGCAGCTTATGGATTAGGCCATAAATTTCATCGTACTTCCAATCAAGTCTTGATGTACGGTCGGCACTTCCTTCCGGCTGTGTCTGATCCCAATGACCGTCAAACCATATCCCGCCGATTTCACCATAGTTCGTAAGTAGTTCCGTTAACTGATTTTTCATAAACTGCAAGTAGCCGGCATAATTTCCCTTGCTGGTTCTTCCGGCATGCTGGCCTGTTTTACCCGTTTCCCACGGATAATCATCCCGTCCCCAATCTAATAAAGAATAGTATAAAAATAATTTTATACCCTGTTTATGACATTCATCCGCCATCATTTTTACAACATCTTTTTTATAAGGCGAGTGCATAATATTATAATCTGAAAATTTTGTGTCCCACATGCTAAAGCCATCATGGTGTCTGGTGATAAGCGTGATGTATTTCATCCCCGCGTTCTTTGCCATGCTTACCCATTGTTCCGCATTGAATTCGATGGGATTGAAAAAATCCATCAGTCTTTTATAGTTATTATAGGGGATATTTCTTTCGTTCATTACCCATTCTCCCGCACCTGGAATACTGAACGGACCCCAGTGTATGAACAGCCCGAATTTATCATCCCGGAATGCCTGGCGTGCTTTTATATTTTCTGGTGCAGGCGTGTAGGTTTGCGCCTGGCTTAGTATGCCTGCAATCATAAAGGCAAACAGGAATAAGATACTTTTCATTCTTTTCATATTATTCAGCAATTATTAAAAATTCAGTTGATGCATTTTTTGTTATATCGTTGGCTAATTATTAAGCTTCACAAAACCACCATCAATGGGGTAATCGCAACCGGTAATAAACGATGCTTCATCACTGCATAAATATAAGGCCAATGCGGCAATTTCGTCAGGCCTGCCCATTCTGCCTATTGGCTGACTTTTTGATAGCTTTTCAAACATCTCCGTTTCTTTGCCGGGATAATTTTTAGCAATAAATCCATCCACAAAAGGCGTATGTACCCTTGCAGGTGAAATAGAATTGCAGCGGATATTTTCAGCCATATAATCTTTTGCAACCGACAAGGTCATAGCCATAACGGCACCCTTTGCCGTTGAATATACAAACCTGTCAGGAATACCTACCAGTGCTGCGATTGAAGCCATATTTACAATAGTTCCACCGCCTGCCAGCCGTAATTTTGGAATGGCCGCATACAGGCAATTGTAAACGCCTTTTACGTTTACATGGATGATACGGTCAAAGTCTGCCTCTGTTGTGGTATCGGCTTTACCGACATGTGCAATGCCCGCATTGTTCACCAGTATATCCAGTTTACCAATGGCTTCAAATGTTGCCAGCACTTCTTGCTGGTTAGCCACATTACAGGCATGCGCAAATACCTTATTACCTGCAATAGTAATTTCAGCTACCGCTTCTGTTGCACTGTCAACAGTCAACTCAATGATATGCACTTCTGCACCTTGTTGTGCAAATAATTTTGCAATGGCTTTTCCAATACCACTGCCGCCACCGGTAATTACTGCTTTTTTATTCTGGAGAGAAAACATGTTTTTTAGTTATGAATTATAAGTGATGAGTTATGAGTTCATGATCTGGAAATAGTGCTGTTTAGTTAAGCGTATTGACTAAAGTTATAAATGGGCAAACCCAAAAAACTTATAACTCCTAACTTACAACTGGCTAAAGGCTCACTCCCCTTTTCCAGGGTATAAAATCATCCTGGTTTAATTGAACCGCTTTCGGAATTATTTCACCACTGGCCGCTTTAATACAATAATCCAAAATATCTTCTCCCATTTGTTCAATTGTTTTTTCACCACTAATGATAGGCCCACAATCTATGTCAATAATATCTTTCATTTTTTTTGCAAGGATAGAATTGGTAGCTACTTTTATCACCGGGCAAACAGGATTTCCGGTTGGCGTGCCCAGCCCGGTGGTGAATAAAATTAAAGTAGCGCCAGCTGCTGCTTTTCCGGTTGTAGCTTCTACATCATTGCCAGGCGTACACACCAGGTTTAAACCAGCTTTGGTAGCGGGTTCAGTATAATCCAACACATCTGTTACAGGAGATGTACCCCCTTTTTTTGCAGCGCCGGCACTTTTTATAGCATCTGTTATCAATCCGTCTTTTATATTGCCGGGCGAAGGATTCATGTGAAAACCTGAGCCTACACTATGTGCTTCCGCATCATAGGTACTCATGAGGCGGATGAACTTTTTGGCGCTCGCTTCTGAAGTGCATCGATCAACGAGATTTTGTTCGGCACCGCATAATTCCGGAAATTCTGCCAATAAAACCTTCGCTCCCAAAGCTACGAGCAAGTCTGATGTATACCCTACTGCGGGATTGGCTGACACACCACTGAAACCATCACTGCCACCACATTTCACGCCAACGCACATTTCACTCAATGGTTGAGGTGTTCGCTGAAATTTATTTATTTCTACCAGCCCTTCAAATGTCTTTTTGATAGCTTCAGCTACCATCTGTTCTTCGCTCAACGATTGCTGTTGTTCAAAAATCAACAGCGGTTTATTAAAGTGAGGATTTTGCTTTTTTACATCGTTTAAAAAATCCTGTGTTTGTAAATTTTGGCACCCGAGGCTTAACACCGTTACGCCACCTACGTTGGGATGATTGGCATAAGCGGCCAGCAGTGCACTTAATGTTGCCGCATCCTGCCTGGTGCCACCGCATCCTCCCTGGTGATTTAAAAATTTGATGCCATCCACATTCTTAAAAACCCTGTCTGTATTATTTGTGGCATTTAACTGCACCTGAATACTGTCGAGATTTTCGCCCTGTTGATACGCATTTAATAGCTGGTGAGTGTATTGAATATATTTATCGGTAACGGCATAGCCAAGTTCGTTTTGCAGGGCTTCCCGAATAACATCCATATTGCGATTTTCACAAAATACGGTGGGTACAAATAACCAGTAATTGGCTGTACCAACTCTTCCATCGGCCCTTTTATAACCATTGAAGGTTTTGTTGATGTATTTGGAAACATCGGGTGCCTTCCATTTAAAATCAACCGAACGGTAAATGTATGGATCTGCCGCATGTTTAATATTTTCCGTTGTCATCAGGCCGCCTTTTACAATAGCGTGCTGTGCTTTGCCCACCAATACCCCGTACATAATTACTTCATCGCCGACAGCGAGGTTAACCGTAAAAAATTTATGTTTGGCTTTGATGGTGTCTACCAATAAAAAATGTTCGTCTTGATAAGTAATGCTATCTCCTTTGGCCAAATCTGTCAACGCTACCAGCACGTTGTCTTTTTGATGCATTTTTATAACCAGGTTTCTGACAGGGTTTGCTGACATACAATAAATATTTTCTTTTTTATCAATCGTTGCAACTAATGTAAAGTCGCAGGGAAGTTTTTTGATTCAGGCGACAATATACCAAATTTTTGTCTGGCAGCCTTACTGTTTCCGGCATATGAAAACCAGCATAGCCAACAC
>JANYFI010000324.1 GCA_025362765.1 Ferruginibacter sp.
AAAAAGAATTTAAAGCATTTATTGAAAAAGGCGGATTGCCTGCAGCCTGGACCTTACTTGGGTTAAGCGCTTTGCCGACAGATCACCCGCAGAATGTGGGTATGCTAGGTATGCATGGTAATTACGGACCGAATGTGCTGACCAATGAATGTGATGTGTTGATTGCAATAGGTATGCGTTTCGATGATAGGGTTACAGGGCGTTTGGATAAATATGCCAGGCAAGCGAAAGTAGTTCACCTGGATATTGACCCTGCCGAAATAGATAAAAATGTAAAAACAACTGTACCTGTGTGGGGCGATTGTAAAGAAACATTACCGTTGCTTACACAGTTAATTGAAAAGAAAGCGCATACGGAGTGGCTGAACAAATTCAATGAATTTGCTGAAAAGGAAATGGAGGTGGTAATAAAAAATGAGCTGAATCCAACAACAGATGAAATGACAATGGGTGAAGTTATTAAAATTTTAAATGAGCTTACCAATGGCGATGCGATTGTAGTAACGGACGTGGGCCAGCACCAGATGGTAACCTGCCGGTATGCAAAATTTAATCAAACAAAAAGTAATATTACTTCAGGTGGCGCTGGCACCATGGGCTTCGCTTTGCCTGCAGCCATCGGTGCAAAGTTTGGTGCGCCACAACGTACGGTAGTCGCAGTGATGGGTGATGGCGGTGTGCAGATGACCATACAGGAACTAGGTACCATCATGCAAACAAATACCAATGTAAAAATACTGATTTTAAATAACCATTTTTTAGGGATGGTTCGGCAATGGCAGCAGTTGTTTCATGACAAGCGTTATTCCTTTGTGGATATTGAAAGTCCTGATTATGTGCAGGTGGCTAAGGGATACCGCATTCAAGGGCAAAAGGTATCAGAAAGAGCAAATCTCAGGAATGCACTGAAGACCATGTTGGATCATGACGGTGCGTATTTGCTGGAAGTTACTGTGGGTAAGGAAAACAACGTGTTTCCAATGGTGCCGCAGGGTTGCAGCGTTGCTGAAATAAGATTGAGTTAAACAGTATAAAAAAAATAAAAATGGTAGCAGAAAAAGATAAAAGTATTGACACCATACAGGCAACAAGAAACTTGTTTTTGAAATTGATAGATAGTTTATCCATAGACCAGCTCAACAAAATTCCCGAAGGATTCAATAACAATATCATCTGGAATTTTGCCCACGTAATTGTAAGCCAGCAGATACTTTGTTATAAACTGGCCGGCCAGCCACTAAAAGTAGATGAAAGTTATGTAGCCAATTATTCAAAAGGAACAAAGCCAACCACTTTTGTCGGTGAGGCTGAACTGGCATTGTTAAAGCGACAAGCTGTTCAGTTAATTGAAGAATTGATAATTGATATAGAAAAAGGATTGTTGGATCATTACACGAATTATACAACAAGTTTTGATGTAACATTGAGCAGTATTGACGATGCGGTAAAATTTTTAACCATGCACGAAGGGCTTCACCTGGGATATGCAATGGCGCTTAAAAGAATTGTAACTACATAATGAATTTATCAACGGCAGATACAAAATGGAATGCAAATCTCTACGATGATAAGCACTCTTTTGTTTTCAAATATGGAGAAGACCTGGTGGACTTGCTGAGCCCTGTCACCGGGGAACGCATATTGGACCTTGGCTGCGGTACCGGTTATCTTACCAGTGTAATTGCAGCCTCAGGGGCAAGTGTGGTGGGCATCGACAGCAGTTTTGATATGATCGCAAAAGCAAAAACAGCTTATCCTGAACTGGATTTCAAAGTGCAGGCTGCTACTGAGTTTTATTTTGATGAACACTTCAATGCTATTTTTTCCAATGCAGTACTGCACTGGGTATTGCAGAAAGAAATGGCCATCGACTGCATGTACCGGAACTTAAAAAAGAGCGGACGGTTGGTGTTGGAATTTGGAGGCAAGCACAATGTAGCCAGGATAATTACAGCGTTGCAAAACAGTTTAATAAAACACGGCTTTGTTGAAAATGCCGCCATCCCGCTTTGGTATTTTCCATCCTTGGGCGAATACACCAGTCTGTTGGAAAAAAGAGGATTCAGGGTAACTTATGCGGCGCATTTTAACCGTGATACCAAATTGGCTGACACCGAAAACGGTATTAAAGATTGGATCAAAATGTTTGGGTCTGCTTTTTTAAAAGGAATTGAGTCAAATCAGGTGGATGAAATTTTAACTGAAACACAGGGAGTACTTGCACCCACCCAGTTTAAAAATGGCGAATGGTTTGCAGACTATAAAAGATTACGAATTATTGCTACAAAATAAATTTTTCTCACCGGGTAAAACCGCAACAGGATAAATATGAAACAGGAATTTACGATCACCGTTTACACAGAAAACCAGGTTGGTTTGCTGAACCGCATCGCTATTATTTTTTCGAGAAGAAAAATAAATATTGATAGCATGAACACTTCGCCATCTGAAATTGAAAACATTCACCGCTTTACAATTCTGATTGAAGAAACAGAGGAAGTAGTAAGAAAAGTGTGCCGCCAGATTGAAAAGCAGGTAGAGGTATTAAAAGCCTATTACAACACTAATGATGAAATTGTTTGGCAGGAAATGGCGCTATATAAAGTATCAACGGATGTGATTGTAGAAAAAGTAAAAGTAGAAAGATTATTAAGAGAATGCGGTGCAAGAGTAGTTGCTATTAGAAAAGACTTTACTGTTTTTGAAACCTCCGGTCATCGGGATGAAACAGATAAGCTGATAAAGGCGCTGGAACCATTTGGCTTGATTGAGTTTGTACGCAGTGCCCGTATTGCTATTATAAAAGAAAGCCACGGCTTTCACGAAAAATTAAAAGAGTTTGAAAAAAGAGAACCTGGTGAAGCGGTTCTTGAAAATGAATTTTTAAATCAGCAGGAAGAAGTATTTAGCATGTAGGTGGCGTTCAGTAAAAGTATCGGCAGCCGGCCTTTACGTTTTGTAAACAGGTTAATATTTAACGAAGTAAAAAATAAACATCAATTCATAACAAATCTTATTGCAGAATTGCAATGAGGAAAAACAAATTATCAATGGCTAATTATTTTAACACATTATCGCTGCGGGAAAAATTGAATCAATTAGGTGTATGTGAGTTCATGGACAAAAGCGAATTCGCAGATGGTGTAAATGAACTGAAAGGAAAAAAAATAGTGATTGTAGGTTGCGGTGCACAAGGTTTAAACCAGGGATTGAATATGAGGGACAGTGGACTGGATATATCATACACATTAAGACAGGAAGCCATTGACGCTAAAAGGCAGTCTTGGAAAAGTGCTACTGAAAATGGATTTACTGTTGGCACCTACGAAGCATT
>JANYFI010000329.1 GCA_025362765.1 Ferruginibacter sp.
GGCCACTGATCCAGTGTTAAACTCCGGCTGCCCGATCTGGCAAATCCGGTATTGACAAATGTCCTGGCTCTTCCTCTTGCAGAATTTGTATTAAAATCGATATACTTATTGTCACCGATGGCCATGCCAGGTTGTACAAAATCTGTATTGGCCATTGTTTCAAATCCTTCGTTCACGGGCATGGCAACTACCGGATCATTGTTAATAGATTTTACCGTTTTGTAGGCTGTGTCATTTACATGGTTGCTGTCTGCTACCAGGGTAACCCAGGCTTTAAAGTCATACCTGTACCCTGCTGCGATAATGGGATATGCACCTGTAAAAGTATATTCGTAGGAGGTTCCGCCTGCGATAATTGCGTTAACTGTTTCGGTTGTGACGGTGTTGCCAAAGGCATATGATACATTGAAAGGATTGTTCACTGGCAACGTACCTAAATTTTTGATTAATACTTTTACGGGTGCCGTGGCATTTGCGGCAGTTGAAAAACGTTGCCTGGCGGTATTGGGTGTTAAGATGCTGTCTATTAAAAGATCATTATTAAACGCCGTAAGCGTACAGGCTCCGTTATTCGGCGATGTTTTTACTGATACAGACCGTCTTCCTGCGAAAGCGCCATTTTTTGCAGCCACGCCAAGCCATATCGTTGCATTCTTATTTATTCCTTTTAGTAAAAAAGAAGTAGCAGTTGTATTGGCTGTTACCTTCATACTGTCACCTTCCAGTTGTAGTATGTCGTAAGAGGTAGCACCAGTAATGGCGGACCAGTTTAATTGTACGGCACCTGTGCAAACATTGGTTGCCGTTATCACCGGCTGACCTAAAATGCCAAAATTAAAATTGCTTTGGCCGCTAAGTGCTGACCCATTCCTTGTAACCCTTATCAGCCCTTTGCTGGTAATACCGGCAGGTATTGTCCACGCATACAATCTGCTGGCGGCGGGTACATTATTGTTAACCGTTGACCAGGTAGCTCCATTATTATCAGAATATTCAATGGTGAAGGTATTGGCTTCACTACCGTAGGCCAGCCACCGTATATTCTCCGTTTCACCAGGCACCAACGTTTCGCCACCAGAAGGATATTGCAACTCAATTCCATCATGCAACGTTTCGTAACTCAGTACATATTGCTGCGGACCAAATGGAACAGCATATCCCTTAACGTTAATGGCATAATTCCCTGCAGCCGGATTTTCTATTACCACCTGCTCTATATTATTGACATGATCTGCCCCCTCCACAGCCAGATTATTTACTGCAGCCGGCGAAGAATTTAAAATCAAGGGATAGTGTGTAACAGCATCCGGGGTGGTAACGGTAATATCCAAGTCATTTACTAATGCAGCAGAAGCATTGATAGCAGCAGCAGTATCTGGCCAATACAACATTACTTTTAATCGCTTGGTGTTTAGAGGTACTGTAATATTCTGCGCAATGTTGGCTCCGTTGGCAATAGTGTTCATGCTATACCTGTGCTGCTCTATTGCATCCACAGCACGGCCAGCTTCCAGCATACCAAATCCAAAAGTATAATCGGGGCCCGGATTTCCAAGATCTTCAGCAGTATTGCAAACAAGCGTTTTCAACAAGGCGGCCGGCGCGGAAACGCCCCCGTTTAATTGCCGGTAGCGCTCTTCCAGTAATGCAATGGCGCCTGTTACCGCAGGTGCGGCCATACTAGTTCCATAATCTGCACCATACGTATTATTGACCCAGGTTGAAACTACCGCCCAGCCGTTTGCTGTAATTTCAGGCTTTATACGTCCGTCATTTACAGGACCGCGGCTGCTAAAATTCGCAATCGTATAATCTCTCGCATTCATAGCCCCTACCGTTAAAACATTTTTTGCAGATTGCCAGCCTGATTTTACCGTTCCGAAAGCAGCCGGAAAAGCGTTGCAGGTTAAAGATCCGTCGTTGCCCGCCGCCGCCACATGCAGCAGATTTTTATATTGTCCCATTTGCTGATCAATGTAACTGCTTAATACATCGTAAGTGCCTTCACCGGCACAATAATCGGGTGAAGAATAATAAGAGTTGTTGGTTAACACCATATTATTATCCATTACGTAAGTGGGTGCACTGGTAATAATATCACTAAAAAACTGATCTATGACGGTAGCCTTTGCTGCCATACCCCTGTATTTAACATTTACTATACCGGCGCCGGCAGCGGTACCACTTACATGTGTGCCATGATCATCGGGTATCCATGCCGTTCGGGAAATCAGCCTGCCCGAAAAATCTGCATGCGTAGAAATATCCGCATTGTCGCCAATTCCAATAGTGACACCTTTTCCATTAAGATTTTTTCCGTTTACCGCATTCAGGCTTTCAACACCATGTACTTCCGTACTATTATTATTTAACGGCTTGTCTTTTATTGATTGTACAGCGATACTGTTAATAAATGGCCACAATGCAATTGTGTTAATCACCTGCTTACTGGCTTGTATGAAAGCAACGCCGGCACTGGTATATTTGGTGGCAACTATTACTGCTCCCGCTTTTTGCAGCTCATTTTCGGCTACCTGTTTTTGTACCGTAGCGGCATATTCTACCACAATAACTTGCTGGTCTTTTTTACTGTTACCGTTTTGAAAATTATTTACTTCCCGGCTGATTTTGTAAGCAGCAGGCACCACATTGATTGATGTAATTCCCCATTGAACTGCACTGGTAAAATCAAAGCCACCGTTTATCTGCGCCAGGTAAGCGTTGCCGGGCAGATACTGCTGCAGGTGAATACCTGATTGTAACAATTTTTCTCTTGCTTCTTTACCAGGTAAATCATCAAACTGCAC
>JANYFI010000340.1 GCA_025362765.1 Ferruginibacter sp.
AAGTGTCATTGCTTTTTTTCGGCCTATTCTATCGGCCATGCTGCCAAAAAGCCAGCCGCCTAATGGTCGCATTAAAAAGCCGATAGCAAAAATACCCGCGGTGTTAAGTAATTGCACAGTAGGATCATTGCCCGGAAAAAATACCGGGGAGAAATATAAAGCGAATGCGGAGTAGGCGTACCAGTCGTACCATTCTACCAGGTTACCAACTGAGCCACCAATGATGGCTTTAAGTCTTTGTGATGTACTTGTAACTTCCATTTACTTGTTTTAAGAATAACAAAATTATGTTGCCTGTTTATTTACTTGTTATAAATATAGGTTTAAAATTATAAGGCTTAAAATTATTGCGCTAAAGAAATTATAAAAACATGCTGACGATAAAATATGAATGTTTTTTTAATACGCTGTATTATTGTTACGCTATTTATAAAAAGACAATAGAAATTTGTAATTTCCCAAGATCAAATGAAAGAAAGACCACTATTCATAAAAATATTTAGCAATCTTACTTTTTGGGTTTTGATTGCGATTATTGCAGGCGCGCTGCTTGGAAATTATGCGCCAACAACAGCTGTTAAGATGGAGGGCATCGGCAAGACGTTTATTGATATCATCAAACTTTTTATTGCCCCCATTATTTTTTTGACCATTGTACTTGGCATCAGTGGCATGGGCAATTTGAAAAAAGCCGGGCGTATTGGTATTAAAGCGCTTGTTTACTTCGAGATTGTAACTACCATTGCCCTGATCATTGGTATTGTTGTGGCCAACATCACACAGCCCGGCAAGATTGATAAAGATAATTTACAAATTCAGGATGCGTCAAAATATGCAAAGAGTACCATCAGCGATTTTGATTGGATAAAATTCTTTTCATCTAATTTAACCCTCCAGGTTTTAATTGTCGCGATAATTGTTGGCGTAATTTTAAATTATTCAAGACACAGGCAGCCTGTAGTTAATTTTTTAAACAAGGTTTCCAAAATAGTTTTTACGGGTTTAAAATATGTGATGTATCTTGCGCCACTGGGCGCTTTTGGAGGCATGGCCTTTACAGTAGGCAAATTCGGATTGCATACACTTGTGCCACTAGCCAAGTTGATGGGCAGCGTTTATCTTACCATGTTTCTTTTTATATTCTTCATCCTGGGAAGCATTCTTCGTTTTTATAAAGAAAATATTTTTTCATTTTTAAAACTTATTAAGGAAGAGTTATTATTAGTGCTTGGCACCTCTTCTTCTGAAGCTGCTTTGCCCTCAGTAATGCTCAAGCTCGAAAAGATGGGCTGTAGCAAATCTGTTGTGGGCCTGGTGATCCCTACTGGTTACTCTTTTAATCTTGATGGCACTTCTATTTACTTATCCATGTCTATTGTATTTTTAGCGCAACTCTATAACATTCATTTAAGCCTGTCTGAAATTTTAAGTATCATAGGAATATTGATGATCACCTCTAAAGGTGCGGCTGGTGTTACCGGTAGCGGATTTATCATTCTTGCTTCAACGCTTACGGCCATCCACAAAATCCCCATTGAAGGGCTTGCTTTTTTATTGGGTGTAGATAAATTTATGAGCGAAGCCCGCGCGATAACAAATTTAATTGGCAATGGTGTGGCAACCATCATCATTTCTAAAAGTGAAAAAGAATTTATAAACCCGCCTGAGCTGTAATTTTTTTCTCTGCAGCTCTATGGCAGATAAATGATCTTTTCGTCAGCCTCCCAATGTATCTTCCTGATCCTGCCTCCTTACGCACAGTTTTCCTGCAACGGCAGATAAACGGTTTTTCTTTCGGACGATTGATCATGAAAGAAAAATTGTACCGAAGGGCACTTAGCTATTGCCAAATTAAACGAACCAGCTTGCATCAGGCAAGGGCCTTCGCCGCGGCGAACGATACTCCCGCGAAAAGCGGGAACGCAAGGAGGCTTGGGATCCCTTCCGCAGCTGCTGCAAGCGGATGTCATTCTTCTGTGTAGTTTTGCAAAAAAAGCCATTCTACAATCTGTAAAATGGCTTTTTATAAATCCGGGAGTTTTATATAATCTTATTAAATACTAGGTTAATTCCAACCACCGCCTAAAGCCTGGTAAATATTAACCCTTGCATTCATTTGTTGTTTTTTAGTTTCAATCAATTCAAATCTTGATTCCAAGGCGTCACGTTGCGTTAATAATACCTCCATATAATCTGCTCTTGCTGATTT
>JANYFI010000363.1 GCA_025362765.1 Ferruginibacter sp.
TCTGCTACTACGATGAAGTAGAACGGTCTCTTTTTTGAACCGTGTCTTTGCAGTCTCATTTTTACAGCCATAAAAAATAGAAATTTTTTTGGGTTGTGAATAAATAGGGTTTCTAACTCTCCTTAAAAAAGGAAAGCGAAGTTAACATGCTGTTGTAAAATATCCAAATTTTAATACGAATTTAAAAAATAGATACGTTAAAAGGTGAATGTGCACGTAAGAGCAAGGATAAGACCAATGCCAGTTTGTATCAATTTTACCGGCTTTTGTGTTTACCGGCCTTAAATATGCGGGATAAGTTGAAGCCGAAACGAATATCACCTTTAAAAAAACTACCGGTAGTTTGGGTAATATACGCCCGTTCATTCATACCAATGGCATTACTGAATTGCAATTGAAAAACATGCCCGCCGGTTTCAATATCAACGCCCATCGACAGCGGATCAGTATAAACGGCATTTAATCTACCAAATGGATGATGATAATCCATTGTAATAGCCATTCTCTTGCTCACTTTTAACCTGGCGCCGCCGCCCATGGCAAAAATAGTCTGGTCGCTGCCTGCTATGGGTGTTACCGTGTGAACAATGATAGGACTGATTTGAAATGAAAAGGCCGTGCTGAATTTTCGTCCTGCAATCAATTGCAGGTAATAAGATGATTTATCTGCAAATCCTAATTTTGGAGAATCAACTGAAGGCTGCGTGCTTACCAGGCCTCCTGCTGCGATTACCAGCGAAAAAGGCATCGCGTTTTCGCCGGTTGATTGTTGAATGATCCTTGTTTTTAAAAACAGATCCAGTTCTTTTTGCAACACACTTCTGCCAAAACCGATGGTGGTGTTATTTGAAATGCCATAATCAAAACTGATCCGCATATATGCGATATCCAACCCGTACAACTGATTTACGCCTAAGCTTACCCTTTCAAACCGGTGCATAATCCGAAAATCAAGGTCGCCTTTGTGCAACATTTCTATAGAGTGTGCATTGATCACCCTTGTAGATTTAAATGCTCCTGTAACTTTTTGAGTTGGAGGCACGCTGTCTTCTACATCTTTTAACATTGATTGCGCCTGTATGGCTGTCGGAAATAAAATGCAATATAAAAAAGCAGCGATGATTATTTTTGTCATTTTTTTTAAGTTGGTGATAGATAATTATTTTACGGGCATTGGCTGGTAATTGTTTACGGTTATTGTAATAGCAATCCTCTTACTTATTTTTTCCGCAACCAGCGAAGGAATGGAGATATTGTAATCGGCCAGCACAACACTAAAATTACTGGTAGCTGATAGCTGTCCGCTTTTAACCGTAATAGTCACTGAACTACTAACCGGATTTGTTACCCCATGCAAGCTTAATGTTCCGGTTGCTGTTACTGTGGTGGTATTGTCTGAACCTAAGGCAATATTTTTACTATTTTCTATTACACCCTTAAAAACTGCTTTTGGATATTTATCGCTCTCTACATAATTTTCATTAAAGTGCTCCTGCATTAACGCTTTTTCAAATTCAAATCCTTTCAATAAAACACCAAATTCAATTTGTCCGCTGCTTATATCCCACACACTCACGGCTTTGTTATTAACCGCTTCGATGTTCTCCATCGGCGACTTGGAATAAAAAGATATTTTGCCTGTTTTTGTAAAATATTTTGACTGCGCAGTGCCGACAAAAGCAGCGAGCATCCATACCATAAAAAGCGTGAAATATTTCATACATAAAGAGTTTATTATTTTTCTACAATCACACACCTGTTCAATTCAACATCCAATAAGAACCCGGTGCAAATGCCCTTAATGATTATTTGCTGACCGGTTTTATATTGATCAATTAAACTACTGTGCCGCTTATCCAGCAGGCAACTTACTTTATGCATGGTGCCATCCGTGCCGAGCATTACATTAATTAAAGTATCCTGCTGGTGAATGATTTGTGTAACCGCGCCATTTACCTGAATTGCTTTGCCGAGGTATTGCCGGTTGGCAGCAGTTTCATCGTTTTCATACTGATTGATAATGGTATCTGCCGATACTTTTAATACAGGCGCTACGCTGGTAATATCCGCCGACCTGCGATGGTACTCTTTATAAAAATAGAGCAACAATGGCACTGCGATGATAAACACAA
>JANYFI010000373.1 GCA_025362765.1 Ferruginibacter sp.
TATGCTGTGATTGAACCCCCAATTACTCCCATCCTCTTTACCACACTGTGGATATACAACACTTCCTTTTTAAAATCCATTTACCACCCGGTATAAAACTAACAGGTTTTGGTAAACCCAGGTCTTGTCTGAATCGATGAATCAGTCAAAACCTTTTTTATGCTTCGCCATGTCGCAAGACCTGAACACAGGGTACACATCTTGCATTACCTGTAAAATAATAAACGCATTGGCAACAAAAGCTACATTTTTACGCAGTATTAAAACCTATAGCAATGCAACATCCGCATAATATTTTATCCCGCTGATACCAAAATCCGTCAATCCTGCAAAGCTATTAATACCTACATTTGATAACTTAAAGTCAGTTATTTAAAATTTATTAAATCTTTTTGTTGTATGAAAAAAATAGTGTTGTTATTTTCCTGCTGCTTGTCAGTGTTTCAGGCCATTTGCCAAAATGCTGCACCGCCAGCCATTATTCCCGAGCCGGTACAAATGATACAAAACGCCGGTGTATTTTCGCTGCCTCCAAATATTACCATTTCAGCGCCGGGGCAGGCCTCCATAAAAAACGGCCTGGAGATTCTTCAGCAAAGGCTCACCGTTGCAACGGGATATAAAGTATTATTCGGCAACCAGGCGGCAGCCGCTACAATTAAACTTGAACTGAACAAAACTGCTGACGCTGCCATTGGAAACGAAGGATATCATTTAAATGTTACCACTTCAAGTATTACTATTAGCGCCAACCAGCCTGCTGGTTTATTTTATGGTATACAAACCCTTATGCAATTATTTCCTCCTGCCATAGAAAGTAAATCAGTGATCAACAACATGAAATGGCAAATACCCTGCGTAACAATTACAGATTATCCACGCTTTGGCTGGCGGGGTTTAATGTTTGATGTGTCCCGCCATTTTTTTAGTAAAAAAGACGTAGAGGATTTTATTGACCAGATGGCCCGTTACAAATACAATTTGTTTCACTGGCATTTAACCGATGACGAAGGCTGGAGAATAGAAATAAAAAGTTACCCCAATCTTACCATTAAAGGAGCTTGGAGTGTAGCAAAGCAGGGATATTTCGGTACCTTCTCCACACCCCTGCCTGACGAGCCAAAAACAAACGGCGGCTTTTACACGCAGCAGGATATTAAAGAAGTGATTCAATATGCAAAAGACCGTTTTGTAAATATTTTACCCGAAATAGATGTTCCGGGTCATAGCATGGCAGCCATCGCTTCTTATCCAGACCTATCCTGCACGTCGGGCGCTGACAACTATGAAGTAATTTCTGGAGAAAGTTTCATGGACTGGTCTCATGGGGCACCGCCGATTGCTTTAAAGGACAATACCCTTTGCCCAGCCAATGAAAAAGTATATGTTTTTCTGGATAAGGTGATGACCGAAATTGCTGCCTTATTTCCGTTCGAATACATTCATGTTGGTGGAGATGAATGTCCCAAAAACTTTTGGGAAAAAAGTGATGCCATTAAAGCATTGATGCAGAAAGAAGGGCTTACAACTATGGAACAGGTACAAAGCTATTTTGAAAAAAGACTGGAAAAAATTGTTGAAAGCAAGGGCAAAAAATTTATGGGCTGGGATGAAATACTGGAAGGAGGTCTGGCTCCTAACGCAGCAGTCATGAGCTGGCGCGGAGAGAAAGGTGGCATTGAAGCGGCTAAACTAAAACACGATGTAGTGATGAGCCCAACCACTTATGCTTATGTAGATTATATGCAGGGTGATGAAATTATAGAGCCGCATATCTATGCCACATTGCGCCTAAAAAAAGCCTACGAATTTGAACCCATTCCAGCAGGTGTAGATCCAAAATATATTAAAGGTGGCCAGGCCAATTTATGGTCGGAACAACTGTTCAACGTGCGCCACATGCAATACATGCTTTGGCCAAGAGCCTTTGCCATTGCGGAATGCGTATGGAGTCCAAAAGAAAAAAAAGACTGGAACCATTTTACAACAAAGGTAGAAGACCAGTTTAAACGCTATGACATTGAACAGGTAAAATATGCACCGAGCATGTATGATCCCATCTTTACTGCAAAAAATAATAATGGCCAGCTGCAAATTGAATTAGCCACAGAAATTGACGGACTGGATATTTATTACAGCTTTGATAATTCATTTCCCGATAATTTTTATCCTAAATACACGGCTGCGTTAACGCCGCCAAAAGATGCGGTGATGATGAAAGTAATTACTTACCGCGGCGATAAACCCATTGGCAGAATGATTGCCATGCCCATCGATGTAATGCAAAAAAGAGCGGGACTGAAAAAATAAAGTCCGTTTATCGGTCACCGTAATAGCGTTTTATTTTTGAAGGTTTTAACCTTGGCAGGAATGCTGAAATATTTTATTGCAACCTTATTATCTTATTATAGCAGGCTATCTTGCAATAAGATAATAAGGTTTTATTTTGTTTGATATTTTTTTAGTAAAATTGAAAGGGATGAATCCCTCAATCAAAATCTCTTACTATTTATTTTGCGAAAAGGTTTACAATAACATTTTAAGATAAATGCAACAACAATCTTTCAACCTCACCAGCGCAGATGGACATCCAATACCCGTGTATGCCTGGCTGCCAGATGCGACACCGGTCTGCATTTTACACATTGCCCATGGCATGGCAGAATATGCAGAACGATACCACGCAGTAGCTGAAATACTGGTGCAACAGGGCATCGCAGTATATGCGCATGACCAGCGGGCTCATGGTAAAGCCGTGGCAAACATCGCAACGGCCGGGATTGGCGAAATAGATGGGTTTAATAAGCAGGTAGAAGATGTACACCTGGCGGTAAGGCATTTAAAAAACACCTGGCCTCAACAAAAAATATTCCTGCTCGGTCATAGTATGGGTTCTTTTATATGCCAGCGTTTTTTTCAATTGCATGGTAATACCATTGACGGACTGATATTATCCGCCACCAATGGAAAGAAAGACCCATTGCTGAATGCGGGTATTTTTATTGCCTGGCTGCAGATGAAATTTTATGGCCCCCATCACCGCAGTACGCTACTCAACAAACTAAGCTTTGGGAAATTTAATGATGCTTTTAAACCAAACAGAACCGCCTTCGATTGGTTAAGCCGCGACAATAAAATGGTGGACGATTATATAACCGACGCACAATGCGGCTTTATTTGCAGCGTCCAATTTTTTTACTACTTTTTTAAGGGTATCCGCGATGCGTTTGCTGCAAAAAATATCCGGCATATTCCCGCCAACGTACCAGTATATGCATTTGCGGGCGACAAAGACCCTGTTGGCCTGAATGGCAAAGGCTTTTTGCAATTGATCAATAATTGGAAAGCTGCCGGCGTGAAGGATATTTCCTACACATTATATCCCGGCGGAAGACATGAAATGATGAATGAAATAAACCGTTCGGAAGTGCTCGATGATTTAGTGCGGTGGATGAAGGGGCATCAATGATAAGTGGTATTTGAACCTATAAAAAAAGTTCTTCCATTATGTCATCCACTGCGTTAACTGCAGTTGTAAAACCGATTTTAATGTTATCCACAATGAATTCTTTGAGATACGCAGGTGGTGGCTCTTTTCAGCGCAGGAGTTTAGCTGGTAGTTTGACTATCATTAGAAGTTAAAGCGGCGACAATTTCGGCCTGACGAATGCAATTCAATTGTCAGTGAAAGACCAAGTTCCTAAAAAATCTTGCGGGGTAAAATGAATGATTTTGCATTACCGTTCTGGTTCCATAGTAACCTTCCAGCTAATGCCAAATTTATCAATACAAATACCATAATAAGAACCCCAGAATGTCATATTTATGGGCACTTTTACCTGTCCGCTATCGCAAAGTTCACTGAACAGCCGGTCAGCTTCTTCCTTACTGTCAGTGTGAATGATCAGAGAAAAATTATTATACGCCTCGGTTTTACTGGCTTCCTGGTTGTCAGCGCCCATTAATATTGTTTCTTTGCTGATGGGCAAAGAAATATGCATAATTTTTTCGTCTGCTTTCTGAAAAATTTGCCGGTCTGCTTTGGAAACATCTTTATAGCGCCCAATGTATTTAAACTCAGTGCGAAAAACTGACTTATAAAAATTAAATGCCGCTTCGCAATTGCCATTAAAATAAATGTATGGATTCAATGTAATCATGAAAAACAATTTTAAATTTTGATTACCCTCTCGCCCGTATTACTTCCGTGCCTGCGGGGTTTTTACATCTATAATTTTAAATTTCATAAACGAATACATCTGCGAAACCCCGACGGGACTTAAGAACTTTATGTCGTCCTGTTTTAGTTGACTTATTCACTTTTTGGGAGTCAACCTATTTCAGGACTATACACCTGCAAACGCCTATAAATATTTCACATACGAATATACTCAATTCTTTAAGCAAACCAATCGTTGCTCAACGCCTGCTCAAATGCTCCTCATACTCCTTTTGCAAATCCGCCAATTGTTCGTCATAGCCAGCCCTGTCCATAAATGCCGAGGGGTTGTAAGCATCTCCTGGCTTGTGTTTGCTGTGCAGATTAAACTGGCTGGCATGCGATGCTACCCAAATATCAAACGATAATTTTTTCATGGTGTGCAACGTATGCGCATAGTCGTCGGCAATGTTGGGATAAGCAGGAATGTCGTTGAAATTTTTATCCGTTACAATGGAGGGCATGTTGGCAATTAATACGGTGTATGTTTTTTGTGCGTCGCTTGTTTTTAGTAAAAAACTACAGGAGCCCTTAGTGTGTCCCGGATGGTGCAGCAGTTGTAGTTGCACCCCGCCAAACCGGATGGTATCGTTATCGTGCAGCAGGCTGTCGGCCACCAATGGCGCAAACATAGCACCCTTTCCGCCCATTGCATAATCACTGGCACCGCCATCTGCCAGCACCGCCGCATCGCCTGCATCAATCATCATTTTGGCGCCGGTAATTTTTTTAATGGCGGCCATAGCACCCAGATGATCATAATGCGCCTGCGTGGTTAATAATATTTTGGTATCAGCTAATTTAAAGCCCAGCATGCTGATATTCCTTTTGATTTGTGCAGCTGAATTGGCCAATCCGGTATTGATCAGGATATTTCCTTTTGGGGTAGTGATAAGAAAACAGGCAAGGTCGTAAGTGCCCACATAATACAGGTTGCCCGCTATCCTAAAGGGCGGGTATGGTTTTGACCAGTAGGCGTTGGTGACTTTCGGCTGCATCACTTTTTGAGCCTGTAAACCTGTAGTGGTAAACAAAAAAATATTCGCAAGTGCAACTGCCCGCCATAATAATTGTAGCATATTTTATTCATTAAAATTAACACCTCAAATATATTGGCTTGTTGTGCAACATTTCATTCTGTTGGTACTATTTATTTTTTGTTGGGCAATAATTGCTACAACCTATCGCTGGCTATCCTCAACTTCATAACGAGGTTCATACACTTTTTAAAAAAAATCCGAAAACATGCCGTTCCAAAACTGCTGGAATTTAACGTGCTGTTAATACCTATCGGCGGAATCTTCCTCTAAATAAACAGCATTAAATTTGCGATTCGGTTTCAATTAGCAAGTTTTAAAATTCTCTGGCATCATTATTTATTATTATGGCTAAACCTTAAAACATATATATAATGAAAAGTTTCTTACCTGTATTAATGGCAATCTTTTTTTTGCCTGGCTGTGTTGCTAAAAAATTGTTGGTACAATCGCAGATGCAAACTGCGGCGCTGAGGGCTGACAGTACAAAACTGGCCAACCACATTTCTGGACTTACTGGAAACATTAACGACCTGAACAAACAGATACGCGACCTGCAAAGTAACATTGCTGACCTGAAGGCGCAGAACAGCCAACTTACAGACCAGATTAGCCAGTTAAACAGCAAGAACAGCCAGCTTGGTCAACTTACCGAAGCACAGAAAAATAAACTGAGCCAAACAGAACAAACACTGGCCCAACAAAAAGAAAACCTGCTGACGCAGCAACAAAAATTACAACAATTGCAAACCTTGCTGGAGCAACAAAAAAACCAGTCGCTATTGCTAAAAAACAGGATGGCAGAGGCTTTGAAAGGATTTAATTCAAATGATCTATCCGTAGTGCAGAAAAATGGTAAAGTGTATGTGAGCCTGTCAGAAAATCTATTGTTTCCATCCGGCAGTGCCGTAGTAAATAATAATGGTGTGGATGCCTTATCGAAACTGGCCGCGGTTTTAAACACCGAGTCGGATGTGGCAGTGAATATCGAAGGGCATACGGATAGTATTCCTATCCGCGGAAAATATAAAGACAATTGGGATTTAAGTACGGCCCGTGCCAACGCTATTGTACGGGTATTGGTGAATAATTATAAGGTAGACCCGGTTAGAGTAATTGCTTCAGGGCATAGTTATTTTGATCCGCTGGAAAGTAATTCTACTCCGGAAGGCAGGGCAAAAAACAGGCGAACAGAAATTATACTCTCACCGAAACTGGACGAAATGTATAAACTATTGGGCATGTAATTTTTACTGATGACATAAAAAAGCCCCCAACAAAATTGGGGGCTTTTTTATGCACTTATTCTTTTATAATTCTAACGAATAACCTTCCCAATAGGTTCTTTTTACAAACTGGTTGGTTTCGTCATAATTGGCAATCTTCATATTCGCCGCATCCGATAATAATTTCTTTCTTCCGGGGATCTCTATGCACCTACACTATCATACACGACTACCTTGCTCCATAAATGTTTGCAGGTGGCAACAAAGTTTAAGTGAATGGGATCAACCTGGTAGCTATCCTGGTCGGCTTTATTTTTAAATACCAATAACCAGGAAACGTTGTAGCTGGTATCAATTACATCTCGGCTGGTGGTGGCTGGCAACCCAATGTGAAACGATTGAATACTGGTTGCGGCAGAGAGTTTCTGTAAGCCGTCGATCAACAGGTCGCGGTCGCCCGTATCTGTAGGATTGTTAAGCCAAAAATATACGTGGTGAATAAAAAAACTTTTTTCAAGCATAATTTAATAGATATTTATTAATAGAAAAGTAGTGTACGTAAAACAATGAAAAATGTCAAATAGCCTTGTGCAAATTGTTGCAGCCTGCTATCCAGGAATTAGACAGCAGGTTATTTTTTTGCCCAGTAATCTATCACCACTACTTTTTCGAGATAAGGTTTTAAGATTTCAACAAAGGCTTTGTGGGCGGGATGCACCAGGTAATCGTCGCGGTCTTTTTCACTGTTGAAGGTGGCGAAAAAACAATGTGTCAATCCTTCATTTATTTTTTCCGGGCTGTTATTGGTTCCCCACTCCAGGTCTTTTACCAGGCTGATTTTCTCTTTCAACGCCATAAAAGCGACTTCTACTGATTTAACACCTGCAGCAGAGGCGGTGTCTTTAAATTTAAATAACACTACATGTCTTAACATTTTTTCTGAAGTTTTTTGTGCAGTAACTGCGGTAACAAAAATACATGCCAGCAGGCCAAGCGCAATCATTTTTTTCATACTTTTTTTATTTAAAATTAAGGGAAATAAATATGCAGCGGGTATTTTTAAATACTTAAACGTCAACCGGCAGAATGATATCTTACAGGCCGCTATTCTTACAAAACCATTTTAATTAAAGTAGCTATATCAGTAAGCCAGATAAAATACTTCGCTTACTGACAACATAATTTTAATAAAAACATCGCAACAATAACTTACTAACATAATATAAATGCTGTTATAATTTATGTTGTAAACTGCTCCACCCGCCGCCATTGTAAACTGCTGTATAGCCTTTTGCTGTTAACAACGTCTTAGCCGACGCACTGCGCATTCCGGATGCACAACAGGTGATGATGACCTTGTTTTTATCTTTTAATTTCGTAAGATTGTTCTGCAACTGATCCAGCGGCAAATTGATGGCCCCTGTTATATGGCCGCTGTCAAATTCTCCCTTACTTCTTACATCAATAAGAATGGCACCCCGCTGCACTAATTGCGCATAATTTGTTGCAGGCCCAATTCCAAACATTTTTTTAATAGCACTGATCATTTCCTTTTTTTTAATGATGAATAAATATTAACTGCTTTAAAAGTAAAATTAGCGGCGTATAAAAAATTAGTTGGTTACAAATGTTACAAAGCAGCAAAGATTGTGGTAAGTTGAATTGATACGTCAGTAGTTTTTAATTTTTCTTGTTTACCATATATACATAGGGCACATAGAAAATGCATTTTATTTGAAAATATTTTCTCTGATTTTGTTGCTGCTCTAAGCAAATAAGAAGGAAGGTGTTGTGATTGGCAGATTTTTAAAATCAATATTGATGTATCCCGAAACTATCGCCTGCGGTGAAAATGCTGAACCGGATGCTTGACATCTTAATAAGCCCAGTGGGTGTAACTTTCAGGCCCATTGGCTGTTGCATCAGCACCACCTGGCTTGCGCCGGTAACGGTTATTTTATTTCCCTGCACAATGATGGCGGTAGCTTCATCAATACCAATACATGCATAGTTGGGAAAGCTGGCAATGGCCGACAGCAAACGGTTGTAACGGCTGCGCACAATAAAATGCTGATCAATGACTGCATTGTTCAGCAAACCCAATCCTTTGGCAATATGGATGTTGTTTGCATGAATTTTTTTAAATGTCGCGTTGTAGTTAGTGTCTGTCAACTCTTTTCCAGTAATCATTTTTTCACTCATTACAGCGGCGCCTGCGCTGGTGCCTGCAATAGTGCTGCCATTATTATAGGCCTCGTGAATGGCATCATACACGGGCGTGTTCAACACGATATTCATAAATCGTTCCTGGTCGCCGCCGGTGATGAAAATCAGTTTGGCTCTCTTTAAAGAATCCAGCCAGTTTTTATCATTCACTTTTTCTCTGGTAAAATTCAGCATAACTATCCTGTTATTGCATACCGGCTGAAAGTCTTCTTTAAAATAGTAAAAAGAAGTATCTGGTTCACTGCCTGACATTGGCAGCACTACTACATAATCTTTGGCGCTTAACGCCGCCGTATTCGCCATTGTAGTCATTAATTGCTGCGACCTGTTGCCGCCACCAATGATAAAAAGTTTCCCTTTTGGAAGCCTGTTTTTTGTTTGTGCGACAGCCGGATTCAATCCATTTTGCAGCAAGATCAGCAGCAATAACAACGTTTGTTTCATCTGGTGAAAATAAGATTTTTTTTAGTTGTTTTTTTTTAGCACTAAAAAAGCTGCTCGGCGCCTACAATGAAAGATTGTTTTCAAAAGAATACAGTTTACTATTTCTCTGTTGTATTTAATAAAATTCACTTTCTTTTATTACCTTACAAGCATGAAAAAAATACTCCTGACTGGTCTGCCATTGGCCATTCTCATCTGCGGGTTCAGCTTAAAAAGCCTGCTTCCTGCAAAAGACATTACACTCAACCACATTGCGTTTCATGTAGCTGACCTGGCAAAAAGCACTGCATTCTATGAAAATATTGTAGGGCTTGATTCTGTTCCCGAACCGTTTCTCGATGGTAAACATACCTGGCTAAAGATTGGTCCAACAGCCAATCTTCATTTGATTAGCGGAGCAGAACAAGGTATGCCGCGGGATAAATTCAGTCACCTTTGCCTGAGCGTTCCATCCCTGAGCGATTTTATAAAAAAACTGGACAGCGAACATATTCCTTATGAAGACTGGCCGGGAGCAAAAATTTCTGTTACGCTAAGGGTAGATGGCGTGAAGCAGATATACTTCCAGGATCCTGATGGTTACTGGTTAGAAGTAAATGATGACCGGAGATAATTTATCCTGCAATGGATGTTGACTACCAGTATCGAAGATTAAATTTGATTGGCATTCTTATTGATCTGGTACTAAAAAAAATGACTTTGTTATGAATTATTTACCTAACCTTAAATTTAAAAAATGAAAAGAGTACTGATTGCGCTGGATTATGAACCGTCTGCAGAAATGATTGCAGAAACGGGTTATAAAATAGCCGCCGCTTTACATGCACAAATTGTGCTGGTACACGTAATTGCAGAACCTGCTTATTATTCTTCTATGGAATATTCGCCCATTATGGGCTACAGCGGTTTCATGGATGCCTTTGATCCCGGTTTAAGCGATGCTGTGAAAAATGATATTAAAAAAATGGCGCAGGAGTTTCTTGACAACTCAAAAAAACACCTTGGCGATGCTACTATTAAAACACTGGTAACTGAGGGAACTTTTGCTGACAGCATTGCAGAGTCTGCAGAAAATGAACAGGCAGATCTTATAGTGCTTGGATCTCACAACCGCAGGGGACTGGATAAACTATTGATGGAAGATGTGGCTGGTAAAGTAATACACTTAAGTAAAATGCCCGTACTGGTAATACCAATCAAAACAACTGAAAAATAATTACCGGCTGAAGATAATTATGCCTTTTTAAAAATTCCATATTTAGTTAACCCGTTTTTAAACCTTACAAATAAAATACATGAATAATTTTTTCAAAGCACTTATAGCGGGCTATGGCGCAAAAAAACTAGGCGGTGGCTGTGTAAGCACAGTGATTATCTTTTTCGTTATATGGTGGGCGCTTGGGCATTGCAACTAAAAAAAATCCCGGTATATTTTACACCGGGATTTTAATTTAATTTATCTTTTTATGAACATAGCCGACAGCGACATTAACACTTCATTTGTTGCCGGCTTTTTCAATAGGCGTGTACTTTAATTATTGTCCTCTTTCTTTCTGCCTGCGATGGTTTCTGCAATAAACATTGCATTTCCAAAATTTGTTTTTACGTTTTTTATGTCATCTTCAGATATCGTATCATTGATGTCTGAAAGATGTTTACTTATTTTTCTTTTGGTTACCACATCAGAAAATTTTTCCTGATTATAGTATTCTCTTGTAAAAAGCTGTTGGTCGTTTTTTGGTAGCATGCTTTTTTTTTACAAAGCTAAGCCAACAACTTAGTAAACAATCTACCTGTTACCAACATTTAAAATTGGTAACATTAAATTAATATTGGCGTTTGAATGGCAAAATGTATATTAATGTTTTGCCGCGTAAAAGGCTTCCTAATTACTCAAAATCAGCAACGACGGGCATTGGCATACATTTATTCAACTGGATGGCATTCGTAGATAAAATAGCTGAAATTTGATTGGAAAATAAATAGTGGATTTATAATCAACAATTAAGGAAAATCTACTCCTGTTTTAAAGCATTGGGTATAGTATACGCGAAAAACCGGTCATTTTTTCACGTATTGAGTTGCTGCTGCTTAAAAGATTTGGCTTTTGGTATCAACATACATGGTCTTCGTCGCAAGATTTTACAATTCGGCTTTAAAGTTATAATCTATTGCTAATTTGGTGTAATGAATAAACCCTGGTACGCAAAAAAATGGATCCTCGTGCTATGGCATGCCACGGCCTGGGTGCTGCTATTTTCGCTACCTTATTTGCTGCGGCCGCAAAATAATCCGAATGAGCCGGTACATCCGGACCTCGATTCTCCCATCGTTACATTTATTGTGATAAGAACCAGTGACCTGATGCTGATCGGCTTTTTTTACCTGAATGCCTACCTGTTAATTCCACGCCTGCTGTATAAAAAACAATACCTGTTTTATTCCTTATCAATCATTGGCTGCGTAGCCGCTTATATTTTGCTCTATTGGCTAATCAGGATAACGTTTACCCATTCAAACAGACCTTTTGAATTTAGAAAACATGTTTTTTTCTGCACGGTGATATCTATATTTATTTTAGCGTGCAGTATCGCTTTTAAAACCATCAGGGATAAAATAATTGCCGATAGCCTGGCCCAGGAAAAGGAAAATGAATACCTTAAAACAGAGCTTTCGTTGCTGCGTTCGCAGGTTAGTCCGCACTTCATGTTTAACGTATTGAATAATATGGTGGCGCTCGCCCGAAAAAAATCTGATTTACTGGAGCCTTCCCTTATTAAGTTATCGTCTTTAATGCGGTACATGCTGTATGAAACAGAGGAAGAAAAAGTGTCCCTGGAAAAAGAAACAGAATACCTGCAAAGTTATATTGACCTGCAGCGGCAACGATTTAGCAAAAAAGTAATTATCAATGTTAGTATGCACGCTGCAGACAGGTTATACGATATTGAACCAATGCTTTTGATTCCATTTGTAGAAAATGCTTTTAAACATGGTACAGGAATGATAGAGCATGCACAAATTGATATAGACCTGAAAGCTGAAAATAACAATTTGTATTTTACCGTGGCCAACCGGTACGATTCAGACAGCCTGGAAATAAAAGATAAAGCCAGTGGTATTGGTTTGGTGAATGTACAACGTCGGCTGAACTTATTGTAC
>JANYFI010000407.1 GCA_025362765.1 Ferruginibacter sp.
ATTACAAACAACGCCACAGGCGCCAGTAAAAAACAAGTGCGGTTAATAAAGTAAGTGGCAGCCAAAAACAACAGGCAATTGATAATAACAAAACGTAAGGCGCTTTCTTTAGAAATGATCCCTGCGGGAATTTCCCGGATGGCGGTACGTGGGTTTTTAGCATCAAAATTTCTATCTAAAAATCGATTAAACGCCATGGCAGCACTTCTTGCAAAGACCATACAGAGAATTACAAGGATAAATAATTTAAAATAAATCAATCTGGCTGATCCTGTGAATACCTTGTTATGCCACCCACTAATATCCGGAAATGCATAACTATACACGCCCAAAAAAAATCCAATAATTGCAAAAGGCATGGCAAAAATGGTATGACTAAACTTTACTAAACTTAAATACTTTTTTATACTGCTCATTCCAAAATTTATACGTGTTCAAATAAAGACAAACTCCCGAAATTACCCCCTTCAGGGGATGGAGGCAACTGCTACCCCCCTTTAGAGGATGGATGGGGGTATCCTAACCAATTCCCACAACACAACACCTGCGGCTGTTGCAATGTTCAGCGAGTGTTTCATGCCAGCCTGCGGAATTTCAATACAGCCTGCGCATTGCTGTATGGTACTTTGCTCCACCCCGGTGACCTCATTGCCAAAAATTACAGCAATTTTATCACCGGCTGTATAATGCAAATTGTTAAGTAACGTGCTGCCTTCCACCTGTTCTACGGCATACACGGTATATCCCAATTGGTGTAATTCCTGAATTGCTAAACCTGCATTGTCAAAATGTTTCCAGCTAACGGTGTCCTCCGCCCCCAACGCCGTTTTCTTAATTTCCTTGTGCGGCGGCGTGCAGGTATAGCCGCAAATATAAATGGCCTCCAGTAAAAACGCATCAGCGGTTCTGAACACACTGCCAACATTGTAAGCACTGCGGATATTTTCAAGTACAGCAATCACCGGTATTTTTTCTGTTTGCTTAAACTCGTCCACCGTTAGCCGGTTCAGTTCCTCCATTGCCAGTTTTCTCATTCAAAAAAATTATGCGCAAAAGTAATTCACATTCAGCATAAACATTGCCACAAACTCAGTAAAGCACTATTTTTGCGCCGTCCCACAAAATTTAAATTGTCAGCAAATATGGCCAAAGCCACTACGGAAACGCCGCTCATGCAGCAACACAATGCCATCAAGGCCAGATACCCTGATGCTATTCTGTTATTCAGGGTAGGCGATTTTTATGAAACTTTTGGCCAGGATGCGGTAACCACTTCTACCGTGTTAGGCATTACGCTAACCAAACGAAATAACGGCGATGCCAATTCTTCGCAACTGGCGGGCTTCCCCCATCATGCGCTGGATACTTACTTACACAAACTGGTAAAAGCCGGTTATAGGGTGGCTATCTGTGATCAACTGGAAGATCCTAAGGCAGCCAAGGGCATTGTAAAACGGGGCGTAACCGAACTGGTGACCCCAGGTGTTGCCACCAGCGATAAATTACTCGAACACAACAGCAACAATTTCCTGGCGGCCATTCATTTTGAAGAAAACACTATCGGCATCGCTTTTTTAGATATCAGCACCGGCGAATTTTTTATTGCCGAAGGTGATAAAGAATACGCAGACAAATTATTGCAAAGCCTGAAACCAGCCGAAGTAATTTTTCAGCGTAACCGGCAAAAATATTTTAAGGAATATTTTGGTACCAAATTTTTTACCTACGCCCTGGATGAATGGGTATTTGCCGAAGCGTATGCGCAGGAAAGTTTGTTAAAACATTTTGGTACGCATAGCCTGAAAGGGTTTGGTATTGAAGGTTTACCGCTGGGCATTATCGCAGCGGGCGCTATCCTGCATTATTTAAAAGATACAGAGCACCCTAACCTGGGCCACATCACTTCCGTGCAGCGCATTGATAGGGAAGAACATTTGTGGATGGACCGGTTTACCATCCGTAACCTGGAATTATTTGGCGGTGCAGATGGTAGTAATACGTTGCTGAAAGTGTTGGATAATACAGTTTCCCCTATGGGCGCAAGAATGTTGAAACGCTGGATGGTACTGCCATTAAATGATTTGTCTAAAATTAACGAGCGGCTGAATACAGTGGAATTCTTTATCAAAGAAACAGACATCCGCAATAAAATTACCCAGCATATAAAACAGGCAGGCGATGTTGAAAGACTGGTAAGCAAAGTGCCGTTAAAAAAAGTGAATCCCAGGGAAGTATTGCAGATTGCGAGGGGGCTTCAACAGGTGGCTGCCATCAAAACTATTTGTACCACACTTACCAATCCTTACCTGCAACGGTTGGGTGATTCGTTGAATCCCTGTAAATACATGCTGGATAAAATTGTGCAGCAGATCAGTGAAAACCCACCGGCGCTGGCTTCCAAAGGCGGCGTGATTGCCATGGGCATTGATGAAGAACTCGACGCCTTAAGAAAAATCAGCAGCGGTGGCAAAGAATACCTGGTGGAATTACAACAGAAGGAGGCGATTTTAACCGGTATCTCTTCTTTAAAAATAAGTTTTAATAATGTTTTTGGTTATTACCTTGAAGTAACCAATCTCCATAAAAGCAAAGTACCTGATACCTGGATCCGGAAGCAAACCTTAGCCAATGCAGAACGTTATATTACGCCGGAGTTAAAAGAATACGAAGAAAAAATTGTTGGTGCGGAGGATAAGATTTTAACCATTGAAATGCAGTTATTTGAAAAACTGCTGAACGAACTGCAGGATTATATTGCACCCATGCAGGTGAATGGCCAGGTGATGGCCATCCTGGATTGCCTCACCTGTTTTGCGGCCAATGCGTTACAGTTTAATTATAAAAAACCGTTGCTGAATGATGGTTTTATTTTAGACATCAAAGGCAGCAGACACCCCGTGATTGAACGACACCTGCCCATTGGAGATAGCTATATCGACAATGACATTTTACTCGATCCGGCTTCACAGCAAATCATTATTTTAACAGGCCCTAACATGAGTGGTAAAAGCGCCATCCTTCGACAAACGGCGTTGATTACACTGATGGCACATATGGGAAGTTTTGTTCCTGCAAGAGACGCTCATATTCCATTAACTGATAAAATATTTACCAGGGTGGGCGCCAGCGACAACCTGAGTGGCGGCGAAAGTACCTTTATGGTGGAGATGAATGAGACTGCCAGCATCATCAATAATATTACCAGCCGCAGTTTGATTTTACTGGATGAAATAGGCAGAGGTACTTCTACTTATGATGGCATTTCCATTGCATGGAGTATTGTTGAATACCTGCACAAAAGCAGTCATCAACCAAAGACATTATTTGCTACCCATTACCATGAGCTGAATGAGCTGGAAAACAAATTACCGGGTGTAAAAAATTACCATGTCACCAATAAGGAAGTGGGCAATAAAATTATTTTTTTACGCAAACTGGCGCCTGGCGGAAGTATACACAGTTTTGGTATTCATGTAGCACGCATGGCTGGCATGCCTCCACAGTTAATCGACAGGGCCAATGAAATTTTATTGCAGCTTGAAAAAAGCAGGAATAACGGTGAAGAAAACAACCAAGCCAATCTGCAGCAAACAGTAAAAAGTTTAAACAATCCCAAAGTACAACTCAGCATTTTTGATGTACATTCTGTTACATTTGAAGAGATACGCGTATTATTGAATGCAGTTGATATTAACCGCCTGACGCCGGTGGAGGCACTGCTAAAATTGCAGGAAATAAAAGCCCGCATAAAATAACTTACACCTTCACTTCACTTACCACAGATTTATCCTGGTATACTTTAATGGCTCCTCTCACAATTAAAAACTGGGCGGTGCAATAAGAACTCATAATGATAAAACCGGCCAGTGAAAAAGAATGGTAAAATTTGTTGATAGCAAGTACACTGTCTGATAGTACAAAACAAGCCGCACCGGAAACGAAAAGAAATACTGCTGGTGTATTAATTTTATACCGCAGCCACAAAGCAACGCAAAACATTGCCGAGAGTAAGATGGCATATACCGTTACAGGTATTTTTAAAGGCCCGAGTGAAGGATAAAGCATGTATAGCAATCCTGCA
>JANYFI010000413.1 GCA_025362765.1 Ferruginibacter sp.
GAATGAGTTGGATAACGAATATAAGCTCACCAATAATGATTACGGAATGGGCGATTTTTATGAGGACCTTAAAGACAAGGGGTATATTGATGAAAAGAAAGATAAAGGCGAAATAAAAATCACTCCCAAAACCGAGCAAGCCATCCGCAAAAAAAGCCTGGAAGAAATTTTCGGCAAACTCAAAAAAACAAAACAGGGAAACCATACCACATTTAAACCCGGTGGTGGAGATGAAATTAATCCGGAAACACGGCCTTTTCAATTTGGGGATACGCTTGAACAGATTGATTTTACCGCTTCCATACGCAACGCACAAATTAACCATGGCGCGGAAAGTTTTCGTTTACATGAAGATGACCTGGAGATAAGAGAAACGGATTTTAAAAGCCAGACCTCTACCGTGCTGATGATTGACATTTCGCACTCTATGATTTTGTATGGAGAAGACCGCATAACACCAGCCAAAAAAGTAGCCATGGCGCTGAGTGAACTGATACAAACAAAATATCCAAAAGACACACTTGACATTGTGGTATTTGGAAATGACGCCTGGACAATTGAAGTAAAAGACCTGCCCTATTTGCAAGTGGGGCCTTACCACACCAATACCGTTGCCGGACTTGAACTGGCAATGGATTTGCTGCGCAAAAGAAGAAATCCTAACAAACAAATTTTTATGATTACAGACGGCAAACCTACCTGTTTAAAAGTGGGTGCCAAATATTATAAAAACAGTTTTGGGGTTGACCGAAAGATTTTAAACCGCTGTATGAGCCTGGCAACACAGTGTAAAAAATTGAAAATCCCGATTACTACTTTTATGATTGCGTCTGATCCATACCTGCAAAAATTTGTGCAGGAGTTTACTGAAACAAATAATGGAAAAGCGTTCTTTGCCTCATTGGATAAACTCGGCGCCTTTATATTTAAAGATTTTGAAAGCGGCAAAAGAAAAACCGTTTATTAATACCCTTACCAGTAAAATTGAGTAGCACATTTTCAATTGAAAAACCCTAAACGCCTAAACGGCAAAAAAATAACATGCACAAAATAAAAACACTCGGCGAACTAAAGAAAAGCGGCTATGTTTCAAAAAGTATTAAAGATGAAATACGGGAGAACCTTATTATAAAAATCAAGGCAAAGGAAAATGCATTCCCTGGTATTTTAGGATACGAGGATTCGGTGATTCCGGATACGGAAAGAGCGCTCCTCTCCCGCCATAACATTCTTTTTTTAGGCCTTCGCGGCCAGGCAAAAACACGTATGGCCAGGCAGATGACGGAATTATTGGATGAATATATACCGGTGGTAGCAGGCAGTGAAATCAATGATGATCCATTACAACCTATCAGTCGTTATGCCATTGATTTAATTGAAACCCATGGTGACGATACACCAATAAGCTGGTTACACCGCAGCAAGCGGTATGGTGAAAAATTAGCGACGCCAGATGTAAGCGTAGCAGATTTAATTGGTGACATTGATCCTATTAAAGCCGCCAATTTAAAATTGAGTTTTGCAGACGAACGGGTATTGCATTATGGGATTATTCCGCGAAGCAATCGCAGCATTTTTGTGATCAACGAACTGCCCGATTTGCAGGCGAGGATACAGGTTTCACTATTTAATATTCTGGAGGAAGGCGATTTGCAGATCCGCGGTTTTAAACTACGGTTACCCCTTGATGTAATGTTTGTGTTTACCGCCAATCCAGAAGATTATACCAACCGCGGAAGCATCGTTACGCCTCTAAAAGACAGAATTGAAAGCCAGATATTAACCCACTATCCAAAATCAATCGAAACTTCATTGGCTATTACTGAACAGGAAGCCAATATTAACAAGGCACAGTCAGACCGGGTTAATGTAAGCGACCTGGTGAAGCGCTTAATTGAGCAGGTTGCATTTGAAGCAAGAAGCAGCGAATTTGTAGACAAGAAAAGTGGAGTGAGCGCCAGGCTTACTATTGCCGCTTATGAAAATGCAGTAAGTGCGGCAGAACGCAGAGCCATCATCAACAACGAAAAACAAACACAGGTTTGGATCAGTGACCTGGTCGGCATCATACCTTCCATTACCGGTAAAATTGAACTGGTGTATGAAGGCGAGCAGGAAGGCCCATACCAGGTGGCATTTAATTTACTGGAGAAAGCAATCCGTACACAATTCAGTTTGTACTTTCCCAACCCGGATACGCTTAAAAAGAAAAGAGGCAAAGATGTTTCGGTAGAAGAAAACCCTTACCGTTCTATCACCCGCTGGTTTGACAACGGCAATCACTTAGATGTATTTTTTGACACCAAAGATGAAGACAAGGCGCAGTTGCTATATAAGGTTGATGGCCTGCATGCGTTGGTAAAAAAACACCACAAAACTGCTACAGAAAAAGAATTGGTTCTGTTAATGGAGTTTGTATTACACGGCCTTGCAGCATTTTCATTGATCAGTAAAAAAGTGGTAGAAGGAAAAATAGAGTTTAAAGATTTAATGGGAAGTATGCTGAATATGGGTAGTCAGCAATTTGAAGAGGATGATTTCAATTAGCAAGATTTTATAAGCAATGGGCTTTATCAACTCTGTGATAAAGCCCCTCTTTTTTTAGGGGCAATAATATTTTTGACCTGTTATCAGCCTCAAACAATTTACCCTAAAGACGCTTCGCCACATTATTTTAAAATGCATAGCCAAATCCAAGATAATACGAAGTGATATATTCGCCTTCAAAAAATAATGGGCTCATTCCTACCCTGGCAAAAAAGCCACCCGTAGCAGGTTGATATCGATATCCAAGATTTATATGCTCAAAAATAGTGCTGCCGGAACCACTGCTACCGTCATTTACAAAATCGTAACTGGCTGCTGAAGCATAAGTAAGCCCGGCGCCCAGCTCTAAAAAGTGATTTTGTTTACCAAACAAATAATTAATTGAAACCGGTACGGAAAAAATACTGACACCTGTCGCGCCAAAAAAACCAAGCCCGGCCGTAAAGCCAAAGCCATTTAATTTTTTCGCAAAACGCCTGTCATAATTAGCAGAAAATATTGGCCCTGAACCCCCAAGACCAAAGTATATTGCCTGTGGCGCCCTGTCTGTAACAATTGTTCTATGTCCCGGGCCGCTCTTTAAGCGGATGGTATCTACCTGTGCGAATGAAAATGCTGTAATGAGTAAAGTAAAAAAGCTGGCAAGGGTAATTTTTTTCATAATAGTGTTGGTTTAAAAACCAAGATAAGGATAAAAAACACAACTAAACCTTAAATGATATTTACTTCTCTTTCTAATATTACATTCAATTTTCGTTGCACGCTATCTATGATTTTTCGCTCCTCAGTAAAAAAGTAGTAAAAGAAAAATTAAGTATAAAGTTGTAATGGCTAACATTCTGAATAGCAACTACGTTTTGATGGGATGATGTTAGCATCGTGTTACAAGAAAATTAATAAAGTTGAAAATAGCATTTTATTCATACCGCAGTTTGTAGATCGAACCTTATTATAGGAAAATAAGCTGCTTAGCTAAATTATATTGACTTCCCTTTCAAGCATCACTTCAAATTTGCGCTGCACACTTGCAATGATTTCACTACTCAAATCAAAAATTTCCTGCCCGCTTGCGTTGCCATAATTTACCAATACCAACGCCTGCTTTACATGGCAGCCAGCATCACCTTTGCGATAACCTTTCCAGCCACATTGTTCAATTAACCAACCTGCCGCCAGTTTTACATTTCCATTGTCCAGCGCATAACCTACAACATTGGCGTAGATCTCTTTTATATGCTCAAATTGTTGCTGATCTATTTCCGGATTTTTAAAAAAACTTCCTGCATTGCCAATCACCGACGGATCGGGCAGCTTGCTGCTGCGGATATTGATCACCGCCTGCGAGATGGCCTGTATGCTTAGTTCCCTTACGCCCATTGCCTGCAACTCCTGCTCAATAGCGCCATAGCTGGTATTAAAATGAGGCACTTTATTTAAACGATAAGTAACACTTGTAATTACGAACTGATTCTTCAATTGTCTTTTAAACACACTTTCCCGGTAACCGAAATGGCAATCATTCAAACTGAATGTCACCAGTTTTTTTTCCTGCAGATGAAACGCTTCCAGTTCATAAAAAACGTCTTTTAGTTCCACGCCATAAGCGCCAATATTCTGCATCGGCGAAGCGCCTACATTACCCGGTATCAGCGACAGGTTTTCCATACCGGCAAAGTTATTTTGTATACAATACAATACCAGTTTATGCCATTGCACGCCTGCTCCGGCTTTTATAAAAACACTATTGGCATCGTCTGCTACTTTTTCAATTCCTTTGATGTCATTTTTTAATACTAATCCTTCCACATCTCCAGTCAAAAGAATATTGCTACCTCCGCCAAGAATGAAAGTTTTTAGTTGGTAGATGACAGTTGATAGCTGAGCATATTCAAGCTGTTCCCGTAACTTTTCAACAGAATTAAATTCTGCGAAATATTGCGCCGTGCAATCAATGCCAAAGGTGTTGTATTTTTTTAACGAAAAATTTTCCTTAATCATAGTTTTATGATGCGCTGTTGTGATAATTCTGCCGCCAGCCATTCTTTAAAAAATATTTTTATTCAAAATTCTTTAACTACCGGGTGGGTGATTACCCTCCAATGGAACATCAGCACGTTGGCTGGTTGGCTAATTTTATTAATTAGCATCCACATCCGCAATCATCACCACGCTTTTAAACTGCTTTTCTGCCAGCAATAAATTAAACTCATTGCGGATAATTTTTTTATATTGCTGAATCTGCTTTGTATCCAGCGGTAGTTTTATCAACAATTCCATCAGGTATTGATTGCGGATTCTTGCTACCACCGGGGCAGCAGGACCAACAACAAAATTGCTCATATTTTTTTGTAATGCGGCAGCCAGTTTATTGGCCGCTTCATCTACTACTTCTTTTACTTTGTGCTTCAACGTAATTTCTATAATACGGCTGAAAGGCGGATAAAAAAATTGCTGGCGGTTGGTTATTTCAAAAGCATACAATTTTTTATAATCATGCTCTTTCACAAATTGTAGCACCGG
>JANYFI010000426.1 GCA_025362765.1 Ferruginibacter sp.
CGAATGCTACTACTTTATTAATCGTCATCATGAAAAAAAGAACCTTTTTAAAAACCTCGTCAGCCCTTGCAGCCGGAGCCGTTATAAGCCGCTTTGTAAGTTGCAAGCCGACGGCAAAAAAAGCACATTTGAAAAACTGGGCAGGCAATCTTGAATACAGCACAGGCAATGTGCATTACCCCAAAACTTTGGAAGAAGTACAGGCTATAGTAAAAAACTGTGATAAGCTTACTGCGCTTGGGTCGCAGCACAGTTTTAATACGATAGCCGATAGTACCGAGAACCAGGTTTCGATGAAGGAAATGAATAAGGTGGTATCGCTAAATAAAACAGCAAACACCGTAACTATCGAAGCCGGCATGCGCTATGGCGACCTGGCGCCATACCTGCACCAGAATGGGTATGCTTTGCATAATTTGGCTTCGCTTCCACATATTACGGTTGCAGGTTCTTGCGCTACGGCTACACATGGCAGTGGCGTTAAAAATGGTAATTTATCAACGGGTATTTCGGCCATTGAATTTGTAAATGCGGCGGGGGAGGTAGTAAATTTATCCCGCAAAGATGGCGAGCAATTTAAAGGCGCTGTTGTTGGGTTGGGTGCATTGGGCATAGTAACAAAAGTTACGCTGGACTTGCTGCCAACCTTTAACATGAAACAATATGTGTACCGCAATTTACCCATGGCAGCGCTGGAAAAAAACTTTGATGCTATTGAAGAGATGGGGTATAGCGTTAGCCTTTTTACAGACTGGAGCAATAAAAATATTAATGAGGTGTGGATAAAAAGCAAGTCCAAAGCAGGCGATACGCCTCCACCTGCGGAACTGTTTGGTGCAAAGCTGGCCACAAAAAACATGCATCCGGTAGATGGGCAGCCTGCCGAAAACTGTACGGAACAAATGGGCGTGCCTGGCCCGTGGTTTGAACGAATGCCACATTTTAAGATGGGCTTTAAACCAAGCACCGGCAAAGAATTGCAGGCAGAATATTTTGTACCGCTGGAACATGCGTACGAAGCCATTATGGCGATGGAAACATTGCATGAAAAAATAACGCCGCACCTCTTTGTTTCGGAAATACGCACTATTGATGCAGACGACCTTTGGATGAGCCCTTGCTATAAAAGAAAGTGCGTAGCCTTACATACCACCTGGAAATTGGAAACAGATATTGTGATGGGATTATTGCCTTTAGTAGAAGCGCAACTGGCACCATTCAATGCCCGCCCGCATTGGGCTAAAGTGTTTGCCATGGCGCCCTCCGTACTGGATAGCCGCATTGAAAAATTGGCAGATTTTAAAAAGCTGGTGAGCCAATTTGATCCTAAAGGAAAGTTTAGGAATGAGTTTTTGGAGAAGAATGTTTTTGGGGCTTAAAAGTTTGTACCCCAAAAGTAATATCATAGTAGCAAATGATCTGATGGGGCATCTCTAAAAATTACCTTTGCGAAAGCTATTTGATTACTAAATTATAGAGTTTACACTACTCATATTTCGTTTATTATGTATGATGTCTTCCAGTATCGATATAAAAAACAGTATCAATAAAAAATAGTTTTTCAGACTTATAATGATATTTTCATCATGCATATCTTCTAAAATGAGCCCATATTCTTTATTAAAATAATCTTGCCGGCGGGTATTTTGAAACCCATTAAATTCAAGGAAAGAGCGGATGTCTGCTAATTATGCCTGGCCATCAGCAATAATGAATGGTTGACGAACGACGGCATGCAAAACATTCTTCAGGTCGATAAACCCAATTAAAGCATAAGCAGTATCTGAAAAAATAAGATTGTGTAATACAAGACTGTTGAAATACTCAAGCCATGTTGCATAATATATAGCATCGTTAATTTTTATAACATGCGCACTGTCTTTATCTAAATAAACCGGTGATTCTCCTCCTCTGGTGAGGTATTGTTCCGGCAAAACAGAAATGCATATTTGCCGTTAAGTAGCATAGTAGCTTAAGGCTGCTTCCTGCTCTTTTTTGATGAGGATGTTACTTTCGAAATTTCTTTTAACCGTAGTACTTGTGCTAAAGCTTGTGCATATGTAGCTGCGGACTGCTGTGCAA
>JANYFI010000452.1 GCA_025362765.1 Ferruginibacter sp.
ATAAGGCCATTAAGCGGCGGTGCAGCCAGGGGCATGATGGTAAGCACAATGACTACTTTTGGTCCGGATTCTTTTGCCAGTAAACTCTCGGGTATTTTTCAGGGAGCTTCTGATACAACGTTTTATGTGATAGCCGTGTACTTCGGTTCTGTAAACATCAAAAATACCCGCTACGCCATAGGATCTATGCTGCTGGCAGATTTGGTGGGGATTATTACAGCGATTATTTTATGTTATTTGTTTTTTGGAAGTAGTGTTTAGCGAAGCCATTTTTTTATTTAAGCTGTTTTTTGCTATACTTCTTCTTTCTACCGTTGACGAATTTTGCTGTTTTTTTTAACCGCCACAGGCTTTTGCAAAGCCGGTACGTTGGCCGCTGCAGGCAGTAAAATTTCTTTTATTTTACTGTTTTCTGTTTCATCTTCTTCCCCCTGCCCGTTATAGTCACCAAATAAATTAGCCATTTCTTTGGCATGATAAATATTGCGGTTGTATTTATTGCCTATTACGATGATGGCTACAGAATCGGGCAGCAAACGCAGAAATGCCGCATTGCTGCCATGCCACCAGCCATTGTGGTAAATCGTTTTTTTACCATTAGGAAATATATTCATTCTCCATCCGAGGCCGTAATTTTTAATGCCATGCTTTTCGTTGCTGTAAGGCGCATACGCCTGCTCCAGCGTTTGTGGCGAAAAGAGTTTGCCGCCGGTTAATGCCCTGTCCCATTTTAATAAATCTCTTGGGGTGGTGTAAATATTTTTATCTCCGTACACTCCATCCAAAAATCCCAGTGGAATCTGCCGCCCACGCCAGTCATAGCTGGGGTTTACCTTGGACGTATCTAAACTATTAAACAAAAACGTATGTTTCATTTGCAGCGGTATAAAAAATGTTTGCTGCAGGAAATTGGGGAAATTGGTACCGCTTACCTTTTCAACCAACAACGCCAGTAAGGCGTAGTTGGTATTACAATAGGTAAAGTGGGTATTGGGCGATGAAATATTGGTTAATTCGGCCTTTCTTGTAATTAAGTAATTCAGTACGTCTTCATTTTTTACCAGTTGCTTTTTATCCCAGCCCAGGGTTTCCATAAAATACAAATAATTCGGCAAGCCACTTCTATGGCTTAACAGGTTGCGGATGGTTACACCCGGATAGTTAAATGCAGGAAAGTATTTGCTGTATTCATCGTCAATATTCAGTTTACCATCCTGCCATAATTTTAAAACAGCCATGGCAGTAAACGTTTTTGAAACCGAAGCAATGTGAAAGGAACTGAGGGAATCTATGGGCTCCTTGCGGTTTAAATGGGCATTGCCATCATAGGCTTCAAAAACAATATTGCCATTTTTTGCCACCACTATTCCACCGTTAAAACCCCTTGATTTCAATGCACTGTCATACCATTGCTCACAACCGTCGTGGAGCCGCTGTGCTGCTGCTTTTGAGAGAGGAACCGGTGTGGCAGAGTAGGCAGTTAAAGCAACGCTGTCTTTACTTGCAGCAAGCGTTTTGTTTCCGGCTGAGTTACAGGAAGAAAACAGGGTAGCAATAAGCGGCGTTCCATAGAAAATAGAAGTGCAAATACTGGTAATGCTATTTTTCAAAAAGTATCTTTTTAAGGTGATCATAAAATATTAAGAAATAGATAGAATATATTTGTGCAAAATAACAAGTAATATCTATGGCAGAGAAAAAATTAACAAGTTATCCTAAAGAGAAAATTAATATTCTTTTTTTGGAGAATATTAGTGATGTGGCTGTTAAGTATTTTAACGACAAAGGCTACGCAAATGTGCGCAAGCTAAATGGAGCGCTTAGTGAAGAACAACTGATAAAAGAAATAAAGAATGTTCATATGGTGGGCATCAGGAGTAAAACAAAACTCACGGCCAAAGTAATTGAGGCTGCCGAAAAACTGCAGGCCATCGGCTGCTTTTGTATTGGCACCAACCAGGTGGACCTTGCCACAGCTACTGAACACGGCATTGCCGTTTTTAATGCTCCATATAGCAATACAAGAAGTGTGGCTGAACTGGTAATAGGCTCTTCCATCCTGCTCATTAGAAAAATTATTGATAAAAATAAGGCTGCGCATGAAGGAATTTGGAATAAAGATTCAGCCGGCAGTTACGAATTGCGGGGCAAAACCCTGGGCATTATTGGGTACGGTAATATTGGCAGCCAGTTAAGTGTGCTTGCCGAAGGCCTTGGGATGAAGGTGATTTTTTATGATACAGAAGCCAAACTGCCGCTGGGCAATGCAGACGCAAAAAAAACGCTGAAGGAATTGGTTGCTCAATCAGATATCGTGTCATTACATGTACCCGAAACTGCCAGCACAAAAAACCTGATCAACAAAAATATTTTAAAGTTTTTTAAAAAAGGAGCGATATTAATTAACTACGCCAGGGGCGAAGTGGTTGACCTGGATGCACTGGCAAAAGCGTTGAAGGAAGACCACTTAAGCGGTGCCGCCATTGATGTTTTTCCATGGGAACCTCAAAAAAATGGAGATAGATTTACAAGTCCGTTGCAGGGCCTGAGTAACGTACTGCTAACGCCGCATATTGGCGGAAGTACACAGGAAGCACAGCACAATATCGGCGATGATGTAAGCGGTAAATTATTTAATTATCTTGAAAAAGGCGTGAGCTTTGGATCTCATACTATTCCGGCGTTGAGTTTGCCTCCGCAGGAAGGAACGCACCGCATTTTGCATATTCACAGAAATGTGCCTGGCGTATTGTCTGAAATAAACACTCAGCTATCAAAACATAAAATAAATATTCTCGGCCAGTATTTAAAAACAACTGATGGCATTGGATACGTGGTATTGGACGTTGATAAAAGTTTAAGCAATAACGCTCTCGCCTTGCTGAAAGATGTAAAGGATACCATTAAAGTGAGGATGTTGTATTAATTATTAAAATCATTCCCTGTTTAACTCACGCGTAACACCTGTGTATGTCGAATGAAATAATACAAAATTTGCTGGAAGCCCTGGCAGTTTCTCCCGAAAACGTGCCGCTGCGTTTACAGGTTGCAGGTATGCTGATGGCAGAAAAAAAATACGAAGAAGCCATTGTACAATACCAGGACGTTTTACAACGCAGTTATGGTAATGCAAAAGCCCAGGCTGGACTTGCGGCCGGTTATTACTTTCAGCAAAAATATTCTGCGGCCATCATTGTGTATGAGCAAATGCAAAATAATATGGCCCTGGGCGACCAGGTGCTGTACATAAAATGTCTCATCAAAGAAAATTCATTAGAGCTGGCAATGAGTAATTACCAGCAGGTATTGGCCTTACATCCTGGTTTTGCTGATGAGGAAATTGATCTTCAGTTACGTTTGCCATCGGGCAATGAAATAAGTGATGATGATTTTGATTTTGGTGAAAGTGACGATGAATACCTGATGGAAAAACCTTCCCTTAGATTTAGCGATGTAGGTGGTATGGAAAAGGTGAAGGAAGAAATATCCATGAAAATCATTCAGCCATTAAAAAACCCCGAGCTTTATAAGGCCTTTGGCAAAAAAAGTGGTGGCGGCATTTTATTGTATGGGCCGCCGGGCTGCGGTAAAACATTTATAGCCAAAGCTACCGCAGGTGAAATTGACGCGAAGTTTATCACTATTGGTTTGCACGATATACTTGAGATGTGGGTTGGCAACAGTGAAAAAAATCTGCATGAAATTTTTGAACTTGCCAGGCGCAACAAACCCTGCGTGTTGTTTTTTGATGAGGTAGATGCAATGGGAGCCAGTAGAAGCGATTTAAAACAGTCAGCCATGCGACATGTCATCAACCAGTTTTTGGCAGAGCTCGACGGTGTTTCAAGCAATAATGAAGGGGTGCTGATATTGGCGGCAACCAATGCGCCCTGGAGCGTGGATGCGGCCTTTAGACGACCCGGCAGATTTGACCGGATTATATTTGTGGCTCCTCCTGATGAAACAGCAAGAATCAATATGATACAATCCTTACTGAAATCAAAACCGGTTGGTGAGGTGGATGTAAAAAAAATTGCCAGTGTTACTGATGGATATTCAGGCGCAGATTTAAACGCTGTTATTGATATTGCTGTGGAGGAAAAACTAAGAGAATCGATGAGTAAGGGAAGTATACAGGTGTTGACAACAAAAGATTTACAGGCGGCTGTAAAGCAACATAGGCCAACCACATCAGAATGGTTTGCTTCTGCAAGGAATTATGCTTTGTATTCCAACGAATCCGGGTTATACGATGATATTTTGAAGTACCTGAAAATTAAGAAATAAGTATAAAGCTTAACGCAGAAAGCACAAAACTCGTAATTCATAACGTATAACTCATAACTTCCGAATGGATCCGTACATTGAAAGGGCTAATTTGTTGTTAAGACAGGGTAGGGTAAATGACGCCATTACCCAGTTAAAAAATGCCCTTCAACATAACCCGGACAATGATGAAGCATTGGCACTGTATGGTCGTTGCTATTTTGATAAAAAAGACTTTGAGGAAGGCATACAACTCATTCTTCGTGCCATTGCAATCGATCCTGACAATCACTATTATTTTTATTTACTTGCTTTTGGTTACTACCGTAAAAACAACAATGTAAAGGCAACCGAATACCTTCAACAAT
>JANYFI010000467.1 GCA_025362765.1 Ferruginibacter sp.
TTTAATTTAATGAGAGACCTGACCTGTACCGGTTTTTATACCTCTGAAATAGGTGTTACAGATATGGGATACGCAGGCAATAAACCCAATCAATGGAACGGTGTACCTGATGATGTGCTAAAACAATACAATGTAGCTTACACAGAAAAAGAACTGAAAGAATGTGTAAGTTTTGATAAGGCATAAAAGCTACGCTTTTTTATAGATACGCTGATAATGCGGATTGATACGGATGGAACGGATTTTTAAAAGTCCTGTTCAATAATGTGTCAATCAACTTTATCAGCGTTTTTTATTGGCTTTTTGAATATAATGAACATTTAAAGCATCCGTAAAAATCAGCCCAAATCCGCGTCATCATCGTCTCTATCAAAGCTTAATCGTTCAACGCCGAATAAGCCATCACCCTGAATTTATCTGCCAGCTCGCCGTGGGTTGTATTGAGTAACTGCCGGTAAAAAACAATCACCATTTTTTCTTTAGGATCAACCCAGTAAGAAGTTTTAAATGCACCGCCCCAACTGTAAGTGCCTTCCTGTGCCGGCATTTCTCCGCTTCCTTTTTCTGTAACAACTAAAAATCCCAACCCAAATTTATTATTGCCAAAAGGAACATCTCCAATCTGGTTCATTGTCATTATTCTTACCGTATTGCGGCTCAACAATCTTTTACCATTGTATGTTCCGCCATTCAACATCATTTGCAAAAACACGGCATAATCGTACGCAGTAGAAGAAAGTCCGCCGCCGCCCGAAAAATAATCTTTCTTGTGCAATGGATAACCAACATTAACCCCCAATGCATCGCCCTCCAGTTTTTGTAACACTCCCGTTGAATCTTCGCTGTACATATTTACCAGCCGGCTGGCTTTGGTGGCTGGCAAATTAAAATAAGTATCTGCCATGCCTAGCGGTTCAAAAATCCTTATTTTAAAAAAGTTTTCCAGGCTCATGCCAGACCAAATTTCTACCAAATCGCCCAGCACATCTACATTCAGGCCATAGGTAAATTTTTCGCCAGGCTGGTGCATCAACGGCAATTTTCCAAGGCGGCTCATGGCGTCATACAATTTATCTCCACTTACGTCAAGCCCTGCCGTTATTCTATTTTTGGCATAAATCGCATTCGCTTCCTTGCTGCCTATTTGAGCATAGCCAAGGCCGGAAGTATGGGTTAACAGGTCACGTATAGTCGCCTGCCTTTTTGCAGGTACAGTAGTATAAGTTGTATCCGCTTCATTGAATTTGTCCAGCACCGTTTCATTGGCATAGGTGGGAATATATTGTGAAATGGGATCGTCCAGCAAAAATTTCCCTTCCTCGTATAACATCATCACCGCAACGCTGGTAATGGCTTTTGTTTGCGAAGCAATGCGAAATATATCGTCTTTCTTCATGGCTTGTTTAGAAGCGATATCATTGTATCCTGCCGCTTTATAATATACTATTTTTCCATTGCGTATAACCAGGCCAACAGTACCATTTACCCAGCCTTTTTTAACCCAGCTATTCATCTCGTCGTCAATTCTTTTTAACCTTTCTGCAGAAAAACCGTTGACGGCAACATTAGCAGCGGGCTCAATTTTCTGTGCTGTCAGGTTAGCCCCAAAAAACGTTGCTACTATTAACATCAGTGTACTTACTTTCATAAGATTCATTTTATATTTTTTTGAAAAAGAAAAATTAGCTGGATACATGTTTTGATGAGCATGGTCTTTTCTGGAAATAGCGGAAATAAAACCTTAATAAAACTACGCTATTTTTAACCTGTTCTTATCAATTTAATATAATCAATTTCTATTTTTGTTATACTGCAAATAAAGAGATGGAAAGTACAGGATAATATTGTTAAATTTATGTCTCAAAACGATGGCAGAAAAGTCAAATGGACATTTTTAAAAATCTCCCACTGTTCCGCCGTCAATACATTTAAAAAATCATTTTCTCTTACTAAAAAAACGATCATGTCATCACGCAGAAAATTTTTACAACAGAGTTCGATGGTGGTTGGGGCTGGCGCCCTTGCTTCCGTATTTGATAACAAAGCTTATGCTTTTATTAAAAACCGTATGGCGCCCAGCGACCAGATAAACATTGGTGCCATTGGTATCAATGGTATGGGATGGTCTGATACCAAGGCTGCCCTAAAAGTACCCGGTGTAAACCTGGTGGCTGTTTGCGATGTTGATAAAAATGTAATTGAAAAACGGCTGGGCGAACTGGGTGCTTTAAACATTGATGCCAGTAAAATAAAAAGATACGATGACTATAGAAAATTGCTGGAGCAAAAAGACATCGATGCCGTGGTGATCGGCACGCCCGACCATTGGCATGCGCTGATTATGATTCATGCCTGTGAGGCGGGTAAAGATGTGTATTGTGAAAAGCCGGTAGGCAATTCAATTGGCGAATGCAACCGGATGGTTGAAGCGCAGCAACGGTACAATAAAATAGTTCAATGTGGTCAATGGCAACGAAGTCAACAGCATTTTAAAGATGCTGTTGATTTTGTACATAGCGGTAAGTTAGGCAATATCCGCACCGTAAAAGTATGGTGCTACCAGGGCTGGATGAAACCTGGGCCAGTGGTGCCTGACAGTGCACCACCTGCCGGAGTGGATTTTAAACAATGGCTGGGACCTGCGCCTGACAGGACTTTCAACAGTAGCCGCTTTCATTTTAATTTTCGTTGGTTTTGGGATTATGCAGGCGGCCTGATGACAGATTGGGGCGTACATTTATTGGACTATGGCCTGTTAGGCATGAAAGCTGATCTGCCCATCAGTGTTGTTGGTTTAGGCGGGCGGTTTGCCTACCCCGATTTGTATGAAGAAACCCCTGATACCTTAACTACCCTCTACGAGTTTGACAAGTTTAACCTGGTATGGGATTCGGCCATGGGCATTGATAACGGTTCTTACGGCCGGGACCATGGCATTGCTTTTATCGGTAATAACGGAACGCTGATACTTAACCGCGGCGGATGGGAAGTAATTGAAGAAAAGCAGAGCAAAAACAAAGTGATTATGCCTTTTCAAAAGTCGTCAGACAATGGACTTGACCTGCACATGATTAATTGGGTTGGTGCCATTAAAAGCCGTAACAATGCAGATTTACACTGCAATATACAGGCCGGTGCACATGTTGCAACGGTTGCGCAAATGGGCAAT
>JANYFI010000497.1 GCA_025362765.1 Ferruginibacter sp.
CGTGATTGGGGACATGCAAAAGATTATGTTGATGCTATGTGGCGTATCCTGCAGCAGGATGTTCCTGAGGATTATGTAATTGCAACGGGCGTAACCACTACCGTGAGAGATTTTATTAAATTGTCTTTTGGCGAAGTAGGAGTCGAGTTGTCATTTACCGGTGAAGGGGTTAACGAGACCGGTAGTGTTGTTTCATGCAGTAATATTGCATACCAGTTAATAGCAGGCAAGATAGTTGTAGCTGTTGATCCGGAATATTTCAGACCTACAGAAGTTGATCTTTTAATTGGTGATCCAACTAAGGCAAAAACTAAATTAGGATGGGAACCAAAGTATGACTTGGCTTCACTCGTAAAAGAGATGATGGCAAATGACATTAAAATTTTAAATTAGCGTTAATTTCATACATGAAAGTTCGATAAATAAGGATTTCACGAAAGTGGAATCCTTATTATATTGTTAGGTGTCTCCCTCAAAAAATAAATCACCATACAGATTTTGATGAGAACTAATTTATTTAGCGGGTATTCAACAAATAATCTGGCCGTATAAACATTAATATACTTTGCCTAATCAACCAACTAACCCCAGCTGGTAAGTATCAACAAAATTATGCCGCACAGGAATAATTGCAAGAAAATTACCACGATCGTAAACAAACTGCCCTTTACTTTTGTACAATACAATTGCAGCCAACAACATGAAATTAGCCTTACTGGTAATGTGCTATTGTAATTTAAAAGCAGGCGATCTTCACCAATAAATTAAAAAATAGCTGTAGCAATGCCAGTTAATTGAACATTCTTAGCATGTGGAAAGGAGGGGAAGTAACAGTAATTTGAATTATCTTCAATAACTCAATAAAGAGCCTTGCACCATACAATTACTCATTATTTAACAAGGCAATGGAGTGATAGTTTTCTATTACCATTGTTAACCGCAGCTATTTTTTGCTGCTGCGGCATTACTGTCAATGGCCAGTCTTGCCCGGCAAATATAGATTTTGAAACAGGCAGCTTTGCAAACTGGACCTGTTGGGTTGGACGCACTTATGCGGATGGCGATAAAAACGTGATCTCGCTAAACAATAGTTTTGGACCGGTGTATAACCATCATACCATGTATTCAGCCGGTACTACAGAACAAGACCCGTTTGGAGGTTTTCCGGTGCTTTGTCCAAATGGCAGCGGGCATTCCATTAAATTAGGAAGTACTGAAGCGGGCGGCGAGGCGGAAGGCGTATCTTACGATTTTACTGTTCCACCTTATGACAATTCTTATTCCGTTACTTTTCATTACGCCGTTGTATTTCAATCCCCCAATCACCATGTATATGAACAACCACGCATGGAAGTGGAGATTACTAATGTTACTGACAATAGTGTTATTGGCTGCGGTACTTTTTCTTATATAGCAGTTGGCACTTCATTGCCGGGTTTTGAAGTATCGAATGTTACTGATACCATCACTGTATTGTATAAAAAATGGTCGGCAGTAACGGTCGATTTGTCGGGCAACGCAGGCAAAACTATTCGCCTTTTTTTTAAAACGGCTGATTGCACTTTTAGAAGACATTTTGGCTATGCCTATATCGACGTAGACTCCGACTGCAGTGGTAGCTTCGTAGGCGCCGCTTTTTGTAGGGGAGATAGTTTGGTAAATATTACCGGGCCGGCTGGCTACGCCAGCTATACCTGGTACGATAGCGCACTGACGCATGTGCTGGGTGAAGGGCAAACAATTACGTTAAAACCCCCGCCAGTATCGGGCACCAGTATTGCCCTTAAGGTAGATCCGTACGACGGCTATGGGTGCCAGAAGACCTTGCGTGCTTATTTAAAAGATACACTGCAGGTAATAGCTGATGCAGGCAAAGATGGATTATATTGTCATCTTGACCCTATACAGATAGGGAGTAAGCCTAAAGCGGGTTTGACTTACAAATGGTTTCCATACGTAGGTTTAAGCAACCCCGAAATTTCTAATCCCCTGGCAACGCCGGCTGTATCTACCCGTTATATTGTAACCGCCAGCAGTGCAGGCGGGGGATGCATATCGTATGATACCGTTGTTATAACATCTTCTTCCATTGATACTTCGCTGACGCTGTTGGGTAAATCTGCGTTTTGTATTGGGTATGGTGATAGTGCTGTTTTAAAAATCAAGCCAGTACAAAACGTTCAATGGTATAAAGATGGTATATCTATTAACGGCAGCATGGATATTACCTATCATGTTGCAGCCAGTGGCGCCTATAATGCGGTGTTGAAAAATGCGGATGGTTGCAGCTTGTCGACAGCTAAACAGGCTATTGTAATGGAACAAGTGATCCCGCCGGTTACTTACCCGGTTAAATATGCCATTATAAATTTACTACTGCCGCTGGAGGCAAGAAAAATTGGAGAAACAGTTTTATGGAAACCAGCTGTATGGCTGGATAATCCAACGTCATACACCCCAGATTTTAAAAGTGCTACAGAACAACAGTATGCCATACAAATGACAACTGCAGCGGGTTGTATTACGGTTGATACACAATTGGTAAAAACAGTAAAGAATGTTGAAATATATGTACCCGCCGCCTTTACCCCTAACAATGATGGCATAAATGATCTCTTGCGTCCCATTATCCGCGGGGTTAAATCAATTCGTTATTTTAGAATATTTAACCGTGCAGGCAACCTGCTGTATGAAACCGTTACTGACAGGGCTGGATGGGATGGCATTTATAGAGGCATACCACAGGATTCGCAAACATTGGTGTGGGTGCTTGAATGTACCGGTGTGGACGGGCATATTTTTCAACGAAAGGGCACATCTGTTTTGTTACGATAAAGATA
>JANYFI010000538.1 GCA_025362765.1 Ferruginibacter sp.
TGAATGCAAGAGCCGGTATAAGCACTCCACACCTGGAGTTGTATTTTTGGGAACGAAACATAACCAAAACAAAATACATTGAGTATGCGTATGATTTTGGGGCGGTACATTTAGGTGATCCCAATACGTATGGTGTAACCCTTAGAACTTCCTTTTGATTATATGAACTTTTTATTACCCTGGCAGTAATGCCGGGGTAATAAATTTATAAAGAAGATCTAAGTGTAAGATGGAATGGCGCGGCAATGTGTTCAGTAGATTTATCAAGGATCAGTTGTGCGGCTTTTTCGCCCATTAAATGAAAATCTGTAGAGATGGTAGTAATGCCATTTAGGATGATTTTTTTCAATGGTGTTTCATTATAAGAAATTACCCCGACCTGTTTGCCTACTTCCAGTTTTGTTTCGATGATTTTTTCTACCAGTAAAACCAAATCATTTTCCATCAGGCTGATGTACACTTCACCTTCGGCAATAGTAGCCGTTGTAACGTCGGCTAGTACTTCATAACTAAACGCATATTGATTGCAGAAGCGGTAAAATCCTTCCAGGATTTGTTTGGCATGATAGGTATATTCCGGGAAAATAATTTTAATGGTCTGATATCTGCTCAACTTTTCCACTAACTGTTCCAGCGCTTCGTAAATGTCTTTTTCAAAGGCTTCATACACTGCAGCGAATTGGCCGTTAACGCCAGGTAACAACTGATCAAGCAACAGCAATTTTTCTTTTGGTATGGTGTTTATAATTTCATGCGCTTTTTCACCGCCTTCCAAAAAATGGGGGATGATTACATAATTGGTATAATCATCTCTTTTGTTGGTAAGTAATTTTCTAAAGAGCGCAAAGTCGTTGTTGTAAATGTAAAAATCAATCACTGCGTCTTTACCTATGGCCGCCACAAAAGCATCGTACATGATTTTTTTATGTGTACTGAGTTTATTAAACAACAAAAATATTTTTACCGGTTGCTTTACATCGGCATTACTGATAAAATAGCCTTTGCCAGGCACCGAGCTAATCACGCCCAGTTTCTTTAAATGTTTATAAGCTTTCTCAGCTGTGTCGCGGGAAATATCAAGCTCAAAACTCAGGTCATTAATGGAGGGCAGCAGGTATCCCTTTTGTATTTTTCCTTTTTCAATGGCATTTACAATGGAGTTGGTAAGCTGAATGTATTTAGGTGTTACAGCATACGCATCAATTGAAATAAAGCTATAAATATTTTCAGACGTCATTCAAATAAAACGATTAGTGACCGGAAAGTTATCAAAATTTTACGAGTCTTTAGCGGAACGAAAAATCAGCGGTAAGCACGCAGTTTGTTTATCTTGTTTGCATGGATTGAGTTGGTATTTTACGCCTCAAAAAAGCAATGGTAAATCCTGATGGGCATAACAACTATTGCCCCTTCGCCTTCAATATCCTTAAAAAATTTCCCACTGATATTTTCCGGATAATTTTTTCGCTGTAACCTCTCTCCAGTAACGCTTTGGTAATAAGCGGGTTGATCAGCTGCTGCATGTATAAGCTTCGTGCCGTCAATAATATACAGAAGATGAATGTATTATTGACAGCAACATTTTTACAAAGTCAAGGTCGATACGTTGCCTGATAAATTAACATTTGATCCTCAATCCAGGCAGGAGGAAATTGACTATAACCTATAAATTTTAAAACAGGTATCTCTAATTATTTGGTATAAAAATAAAGTTCTCTGCCAGTATAAGATTGATAGTAGGGAGTATTTAAAAGCTTGGAATAGCTTGCAGTAACTGGCAGGCCGCTTTTGTTATAGAAACAAGTTTTTGAATAGTTATTGTCTTCACTATAGCTGTATGTGCTATGGTTAAATTTGCTTTGAACTATATTGTTTTTACTCATTGCCATAAGCTTAGTAAAACTTCCATCTTCCTGCGGTTCGTATGGAAGCGAATTAAACAATAATTGAAACACAAAACTTATCCTGTTAAAAGGGTTTTCATGAGTGTCAAACAAATTATTAAAGGTATAGATACCTTCTCTCCACGGTGAAGTAACGTAAGAATAAGTTGTTACGTTCTGTACTACATTGCCATTGGTAAATATTGCTTTGTGGTAACTGGTGTCATAATAAGTCCCCAATGGATAGTTGGCATTGGTACTGCGTTAGTAAGTACTTTGTAACCGTTACTGCGATGACTTCTGATTAAAGAAGATAGTACGCAACAATTTTTCTTTCTGCAAGCCAAACCTGCGCTGCTACAAACCTATAAGGTTTTAAAAACCTTATAGGTTTTGTAAAAAAGATTCAAAATAAAAAGTATTTTTAAAAAATGAAAACAGAAGACTATCATCAGCCGTTGTTAGCAGGCAATACTTATCATTTATTTTCCAGGGCAGTTGGTGCTGAAAAGCTTTTTAAAGATGAAGAGAATTACTTTTTCTTTTTAAGAAAACTTAAGCAACACACTGACTGCGTCTGTCAATTTTATACGTATAGCCTGTTACCCAATCACTTTCATTTATTGGCACGAATAAAAACTGCAGAAGAGATAGTGTTAGCATTTCAACAGGTAAAGAAAAAGCAGTTTGATGAGAAATTACATGTACTATCTGATTTTATTATGGAGCGATTTAGCAATTTACTAAATAGCTACACGAAGGCATTCAATAAAAGGAATAACAGAAAGGGGGCCTTGTTTATAGATTATATCAAACGAAGCTTAGCCAAAGAAGACACCGATTTTGCAACATTTATTTGGTACGTTCATAAAAATGCAGTTCATCATGGATATACAAAATCCATTGGTGACTGGAAATTTGACAGCTATCAATCTTTATTAAGCGAACGTTCAACTAATTTGCTCAGGAAGGAAGTGATTGATTTTTTTGGGAACAAAGAACAATATATCTACTTCCACCGTCAGCCTGTTCACTTGAAAAATGACATTATAGATTTGTGATGAGGCCGACTTCAAACCTATAAGGTTTTTAAAACCTTATAGGTTTATATTATCTAAAGCCGGTTCAAACAACTATTTCAATTTCATATTAACCGGATCCCAGTGAATGATTTGTTTTTGAAAATAGCTTTCGTTGCAGGATAATGCGGGCGCTGCGGCCCTGAATCCAAATGTCGCGTCTTCCACCACCGGCGTACCTGTTCTGATAGCGTCGAAGAAATTGGTGAAATGGTCCAGGTGTTCGTTGTAATCCTCCGGCGCTTTGAAAGTAATATCATCTTTGGTTGGTCTTTTTTTCTGGGCAGCCGTCCATTTTGCATCGTAATCTTTTTGCATTTCCGCCTGCATGCTTTTTGAAAAAGTAAACAACGAATCATAGCCACCAAATCCGGGCGCTTCGGGCATCAGGCTATGGCGAATGGTGATATCATTTCCTTTTACATCTATCACTCCTTCTGAGCCTACCAGCCTTGTTATTTCCTGTCCGCCGGTTCCACTGATAAAGTTGACCTGTAGTGTCAGTTGAAAAGCGGGATGCTCGGGTGTATCGCCATATTGCATCACACCAGACATTACATCTGGCATATTGCGGCCATCCTTCCAATAACTCAACTGGCCGGTACTATAAATAGTTTCAGGACCTTTTGAGTTGGTCATAAAATGAGTGCCACTCAATAAATGAATGAACAAATCTCCCGCTACACCCGTGCCCACTTCTTTAAATGCCCGCCACCAAAAAAACTTTTTCGCGTCATAGGCCATTTTTTCCGTGGCTTCAATAAACCTGTCCCAGTCAACGGTTTCAGCGCTGGCGTCTTTTGGTATAGTGTATTCCCAGGCGCCGATAGAGCCCTGCCGGTCGTACACTGCGTTTACCATATTCAGTTTACCAATTTCACCTGCAGCCAGTAATTCCTTTGCCTTTGCCAGGCCAATGCTGCTTACCCGCTGACTGCCCACCTGCAGCACTTTGCCGTATTTTTTCTGCGCTTCAATTACACCATACCCCTGGCTGATCTTATATACCATTGGCTTCTCACAGTACACGTGCTTTCCTTTCGCCAGGGCGTCAATCGTTATGCGGGAATGCCAGCAATCCGTAGTAGCAATTATCACCGCATCGATATCTTTTTTGTCTAATAAATCTTTATAATTACGCGTGGTGTATAAATCTTTGCCGTACATTTCCTTTGCATTTTCTAACCTGCCGGTATACAAATCACAAATACCGGCCAGTTCTACTCCGGGAACTTTTAAAGCCGTTTCTACATCAAAATGGCCCTGTACACCAAAGCCAATTACGCCCAGCCTTATTTTATCGCCGGATGATATTTTTCGTTCGTAAAACAACATTCTTTCTTCCGCTTTTTCTCGTGCAGCAAGCGATTGCAAAGGAGAAGCGGCAGTGATTAATGTGGCAGCGCCAATCTGTTGCAGAAATTTTCTGCGGGAAGCGTGGTGTTGATTTGACATAACAGTCGGTTTTAATTTTTGAATAATTAAAGTGTGAATTTTACAAAATGTGCCGGATGATTATCCTTTTTGTGACGTTGTTTTTCATCTGTAATTTAAGTAATAAAAATACAATCTACTCGTGTTAGGCAAGGTGGTGCAAAAAACAATTGGTACAATCTATTTACTGAAGCTTGTTACAAGGAAGTATGCGAAAAGATGAAGTTGAAATAATACCGTATCTCTATGGTGCTATGATTCAAATACCAAGGCCGCATTAAGGGCCGATCACATGGCCGAAGTGGCGGACTTATTTAGTTTTGGTACCAACAATTTAACGCAGATGAGTTTTGGCGTTAGCCGGGATGATATCGGCAGATTTTTGCCGTAGTACATGGATGTAAAAGTATTGAATGGTGACCCTTTTCAAATTCAAACCATCGACCATGAGGGGGTAGGAGAGCTTGTACGCATTGGTGTTGACCGTGGCCGGGCTACCAAACCCAATTTAAAAGTAGGTAGCTGTGGCGAACATGGCGGCGATCATGAAAGTGTAAAATTCTTTTACCGTGTTGGCATGATTTACGTGAGTTGTTCTCCTTTCAGTGTGCTAATTGCATTGCCCGTAGCAGTGCAGGCAGCCATTAAATTTGGTAAACAAAATTATTGGATTAGTCGTTTACTTCGCAGCATTGATTTTTTTTGTTTCTTTTTTTTATCAGGAAAAAAAAGAAAATAAGGTCTTAAGACTAAAGGTTTTGCGAAGTAAGTGCCTGATTCAATAAAATTATATCCTGCAACAATATCGTTTTGTTTTTTGCAGATCGGTATTGTTGTTTTAGCCTTCATCCGGTAACAAAAATTAACCATACCGATATGTTTTATAGTTACTTTTTACTGAGCCGTTTACCTCCCTCCAAATAGCCGTGATACTATTGTAGTGATTTAATTATTCACCCGTAATAATGCGGCTAAAAACAACCGGTAAATGGTTAACGGCTACAGTCATAGTGCTTTTTGTTTATATTTTTGATGTAGCTGGTAAAAGCGGCAACCGGACGCCGCTGGTGATGTACTGATTAAATAATAAGCTATCGTCAATTCCATGAAGCAAAAGAAACTTTTATTACTGGTGGTATTAATAGCCTCCATCATATTAATACTTACTAACTTTTATACCATAAAGGTACTGTCGGCCGTAAGAGCTTATATCAACGGCGAATCCGAATTTTCAAAAGGACAAAAAGATGCTTCCATATTTTTGATTAC
>JANYFI010000283.1 GCA_025362765.1 Ferruginibacter sp.
CCGGCATATAAATTTTGCCTGGCTGGCGTTTACTGTCGCATCCTGTGATAACAGCGCCTGCGGTAATTGCCAGTACTAAAATGATGATAATATTATTTTTTTTCATTGCCTCTGTTATAATATCTAAGTAAATCTTTTAAACCTTGCTTCACTAATTAATTCAATTAGTATCCTGTCTCTAATGCTCTGTATAGTTTCTGCTCCTTGTCGTAGCGGCCCAGCCACCATCCTGTTTCGGCAACCTGTACGTTTATTTCTGACGCACCTGCGTTTTTTAGAAAAGTCTGTACTTCTTCATCATTTGTTTTTTCGGTACACTCAATTACCATTACAAAAAGATCATCTGTAGCCCTTAAATGAAAATGATGCTTTTTTATAAACGGCGATAACTGGCAGAGGTAACAAAAAGTAAGTACCATCCCTACCGCCGCAAACAATACTGTTAACTCAAAAGTAATTGGTATCCATGCCGGTAAAGCAAAATGCGGCTTACCCCCAATATTTAAAGGCCAGTCCTTTGTAAAAATCCAGCTAATGCAGCTCAATGCCGTAGTAGTCCCGGTAATGCCATATATAAAGCCGGCTGTATGTAAACTGGTTTCTCTTAAACCCATTGCATGATCTAAACCATGCACAGGAAATGGAGTGTACACATCATGAATTTTATATCCCTTCCGGCGAACATTTTTCACCGCAGGAAACAATACAGCTTCATCATCAAAACACCCTACTACAAATTTTTTAATTCCTCCAGCCATGATAATTATTAATTATTAATGATCAATTATTAATTCTAGTGTGCATGTTCTACTTCTTCAACATAAAATTTTTCAGCATCTTCCTTTTCAAGGTCCGTCATTTTAACTTTATAACTTTCACCTGTAGTTTTCAACACACTTTTAATTTCAGCAACGGCAATTACAGGGAAGTATTTAGCAAAGAGAAAGAAGCACGTGAAGAATAATCCGAATGTACCCACATAAAAACCAATTTCATAAATAGAAGGGCTATAGTAAGTACTCCATGATGAGGGAAGGTAATCCCTATAAGTAGAAGTTACAATAATTACAAAACGTTCGTACCACATACCGATGTTTACAATGATGCTCATAAAGAAAGTAAACCCAATATTTCTTCTAAGCTTTTTAAACCAGAACATTTGAGGCGACATCACGTTACAAAACATCATCAGGTAATAGCTCCATCCGTAAGGGCTAAACAGGTTAGCCCTGTTTTCCTTAAAAGCATACCATTCATACGGATTTTGACCGTACCAGGCAATAAACAATTCAGTAATGTAAGCGATACCAACAATGGACCCTGTTAAAACAATTACTTTATTCATTGCTTCAATATGACCCAGCGTTATATACTCCTGCAGACCAAATACTTTTCTCAAAACTATCATCAACGTTTGCACCATTGCAAATCCGCTAAAGATAGCACCTGCCACAAAATAGGGAGGAAAGATGGTAGTATGCCAGCCCGGTATTACAGAAGTAGCAAAGTCAAAAGATACAATAGTATGTACTGATAATACCAATGGTGTTGCCAACCCTGCTAATACCAATGACAATGACTCATGCCGCTGCCAGTGTTTGGTACTTCCCGTCCAGCCAAAAGAGGCCACTCCATATAATAATTTGCGCAATTTTGTTTTAGCCCTGTCTCTTACAGTTGCCAAATCGGGCAATAAACCAGAATACCAGAACAGTAAGGACACCGTAAAATAAGTTGATATTGCAAATACATCCCACAACAGGGGTGAGTTAAAATTCACCCACAACGGTCCTCTTGTATTGGGATAAGGCATGATGAAAAAAGCCAGCCAAACACGACCCATATGCCATATCGGAAACTGACCCGCACACATTACAGCAAAAATTGTCATCGCTTCAGCGGCGCGGTTTACACCCGTTCTCCAACCCTGGCGAAACAATAACAGGATAGCCGAAATCAAGGTTCCTGCATGGCCAATACCTACCCACCACACAAAGTTGGTAATATCCCAACCCCAGCCAATGGTTTTGTTTAGGTTCCATTGACCAATACCATACGTAACCTCCCGATAAATACTGTACACGCCAAACATCAGTAAGGCTACACTAATATAAAAACCAATGTACCATAAACGGGTTGGTTTCATCTCAATGGGACTTATAATGTCTACTGTAACCTGGTGGTAAGTTTTGTTACCATCTACAAGTGGTTCCCTGATTTGTGATTCGTACTTTAATAATGACATATATCTTTTGTCTTTTAACCTTTAGCTTACCGCTATCAGTTTTTTTATTTTTATATTACCGGCGACACCACTTTATTCAACATCGTTGTGTCACTCACTTCAGCCTTTGCACCTTAGCTAAGCTTCTTCAAAACGAACCTGTTAGATTTTAGCTATACTTATACAGGTTCTTTGATTTCCTTTTTTTCTGCTCCCTCATGTTCCTTTTCTGTTCCTTCTTCTTTTTCGTTAGTTACATTCCTGTCTGAATTTTTAATTTTCGCCAGGTAACTAACATTCGGCAATACGTGCAAGTGATCGAGTGTATAGAAGTTTCTATGTTTCTGATCTACAAAACGAATTTTGAAAACATCACTTTCTTTGTCGTGTACATTGCCAAAGCTGATGGCGTGTGTAGGACATGCCTGCATACAAGCTGTCTTTACATTTCTTATCAATGTAGGATCTTCTGCCTTCTTGGCAATTAGTTTATTGTCCTGCAAGCGCTGTACGCAGAAAGAACATTTTTCCATCACACCTCTTGAGCGGACAGTTACATCCGGATTTAATACCATCCTCGTAAGATCGTCATTCATTTGTAGTGTTACCTCGTTCAAATCCACATTAATAATCGGATTCTGATTATCAGGGAAACTGTCTGCACCGTTAAAATCAAGCCAGTTAAAGCGACGTACTTTATATGGACAGTTGTTAGCACAATATCTTGTACCGATACACCTGTTGTAAACCATTTGATTTAATCCTTCACTACTATGGTTGGTAGCTGCCACCGGACAAACATTCTCGCAGGGAGCGTTATCGCAGTGTTGGCAAAGCATCGGCTGGAATACTACGTCAGGATTATTCATATCGCCCGTAAAATAACGGTCAATACGTAACCAGTGCATTTCATGTGCCCGCATTACCTGCAATTTACCCACTACACTCACATTATTTTCGGCTGTACAGGCTATTACACAAGCACTGCAACCAGTACACGTATTCAAATCAATGCTCATGCCCCACTTAATTCCAGGGTTTTCTTGCATTAAATCCGGGTAAATGGTAGCATCTTTTCTAAAATCAGTGCCACCAAAAGGAATCAGTTTTGCTCTTTCTTCATTTGGTTCAGCGCAAACTTCTTCAGGATTGGCGATAAATTTTGCCAGGCTGGTTTCATAGATCACCGGACGGCTTTCTGACGAACCATGTACCTGTGTTTGTCCCAGCGGATAGGTATTTCCAGTTTTAACCAATTCTGCCGCACCCGCATAATTAAATGTAGTTCCGTCAAAGCGAACCAATGGATATGCATTAAAGCCCGCTCCTGCAGCCGATTTGCCAATATTTTCGCTGGTATTATTTTTGTCTGCACTTTCGCGTCCGTAACCCAGAGCTATCGCAACCACATTGGGGTGAATACCGGGTAATATCAGTGCTGCCAGCTCCAGGGTTTTCCCATTCACGGTAAGTTTAACTGTTGGCTTTTCAGGATGTACCTCGTAACCATCTCCCTGGTACTGGCTGTTAATAACGTCCAGATTCAACACTGCTTTCGCCATTGCCGGACTCATAATAGCGTAGTTGTCCCAGGTTACTTTTGAAATAGGATCAGGCATTTCCTGCAACCATGGGTTGTTGGCTTGTTTGCCCGAACCGATAGAAATCTTTTGATAAATAACTACTTCAAAGTTGCTTCCTTTATCAGAAGCAGCTTTTGCAGCCGCATCAGCCAGCGCAGTATTACTGAAAGTTGCAGGACCAACCGGAATTGACGCTGATTCAATCAATCCTGTTTGTAGGGCGGTATTATAACTTTCTGCAGAACCTGTCTTTATTGTCCAAAAGGTTTTAAAGTAAGTTTCGTAATTGGTTGTATTGCCACTCCATTTTAATAAAGCATCCTGAAAGGCTCTCGTTTTAAATAGTGGATAGATAGTAGGTTGTTGTAAACTGATAAAACCGGATTTACCTTCTGCATCTCCCCAGCTCTCCAGCCAATGATGGGCCGGCAAGCTAAACTTACACAACTCCGTAGTTTCATTCATTGTGCCGTTAAAAGAAACTGTCACCGGGACTTTCTTTAACCCATCTGCAAATTTCTTGCTATCATAATAAGTATACACGGGGTTAGATTCATAAACCAGCAAGGCTCCAATTGCGCCGGCGTTCATTTCTTCAACCAGCTTTACTATATCACCGTCAACACCCTGACGATAATTACTGGTAACAGCCCAATTAATGGTTTTACCATTTGCACCAATTACTTCGTTGATAGCATTTACAATAATCTGGATATTTACATCATTGCTACCGCACACTACCAGCCCTGCACCTTTATTAGCATTTAATGCTACAGCTGCAGCATCAATTCCTTTTACGATAGCAGCATCACTGATGGCTGGTGCAGTAACTGCGCCACCCAGTTTTGCCAATAATGCCAATGCAATAGCACCAGTTTGAGATGGTTTATGCATATAACGATCATCAGCATTACTACCAGTAAGGCTCAATGTCCCCTCAAACTGAATGTGACGACTCATTTCCGGCTTCTCACTTTTAATCCTTCTTGTTTTTGCATATTGACCCGCAAATTCAACCGGACTTAACCAGGTACCTAAAAAGTCGGCACCAAGACTTACAATTACTTTAGCCTGATTGAAATGATAAGACGGTATTGCTCTTTTTCCATAAGTAGCCTGATTGGCCATTATCATACCACTATAACTGATAGCATCATATTGTACATGCCGACTACCAGTGGGACTCTTTGCAAGATATTCTGAGATAATTTGTAAGGTGAGCGGAGAGGTAATAGTAGAACTAAGAATAACTGTTGGTTTTGAAGCCACACCAGTCATTGCCGCAGCAATGAGTTTGTCGAATGCTTCAAAAGAAGGTACTTCCTTAAAATCTTTGCCGTCCAACTGCATTGGATAACGCAAACGGGTAGTATCATATAAATCCAATACAGAAGCCTGGGCCTGGGCACTTGTTCCCCCGCCTGTTATTGCAGAAGCTTCATTCCCTTCAATTTTAATGGGGCGACCGTCCCTTTGCTTAACAATAACTGGTATTACATCGCCTTCATTTACGTAAGTAGATGCGTAATAATTGGCCACACCCGGAATTAAATCATCTGGCTTACGAAGATAAGGTACCGCTTTTCGAACAGGCATCTCGCAACTGGCAGCAATCGTAGCCGCTGCTGTGCTGAAACCCAGGTATTTCAGGAAGTCCCTGCGGGGAGTTTTGGCATTTAACAACCCATCATCTAAATCTTCCAGGGGCAACAGATTTTCTTTAAATTCATCCTTTGCCGCTTTTTTAAAGGCATCTGATTCGTTTAATTCTCCAAAATTTTGCCAATACTTTTTATTATTCATAATCTAATAAATGTGCTAATTTGCTAATGTGCTAATTTTTTAATGCCGGGCAACAATGCGATATTGAATTTTACCAACTGGCTAATCAGCTAATTTTTAATAATGGCATTTCTGACATTCAGTGCCGCCTATTTTTTCAACCGTTACGCTGTCTAATTTACCTTCTTTAATATCCTTATGTAATTTTTCGTAGATGCTATAAAACTTATTGCCTTCGCCTGATTCTTTGTTATAAAAATTAACCTTACTTTCCCTGTGGCAGTTAATACACCAGCCCATACTTAAATCAGCAAACTGGTAAACTTCAGGCATTTCCTGAATTGGTCCGTGACAGGTTTGGCATTGCTGTTTACCTACTTTTACGTGCTGGCTGTGATTAAAATAAACGTGGTCGGGCAGGTTGTGAATTTTAACCCATTCAATAGCTTTACCAGGTTTGTCGTATTTTTTGGCATCAGGGTTCCAGCCTGCATATTGGTATAATTTCTGAATTTCGGCTGTTCCATTCACAGTCGTACCATCTTCTTTTACAATCGGATCGCCTTTGTATTCTTTAAGCGCCATATGGCAATTCATACAAACGTTCACTGAAGGGATATTTGCATGTTTACTATCCTGACTTCCGCCATGACAATAGAGGCAACTAATCTGGTTTGTACCAGCATGTACTTTATGAGAATAATAAATAGGTTGCTCAGGCTGGTAATTTTTCATACGACCTAACCCAGATGCGGAATTAAAGATATTATATCCGCCTATGCAGAACAACACCAATATGCCGGCCATTATATACGTTTTATTGCGATAAAAAGGAACCGGTTCTGTACGAATAATACCGTCTTTTTCTTCGGATAACTTGCGAAGACTGCTATTAACTTGTAGTAAGATCAATGCGATAACTGCAAGTATTAGTGTTAATATGCCAAATAATAACGAATTGTCTGGAGCTGGTTCTCCTGCTACTCCCCCGGTTGGCGCTGTCGGCGCTTTATAGGCATCTGCATAATCCAGGATGGCTTTTATTTCATCTTCCTTTAGGTTAAACTGTGTCATTTTTGCACCGTACTTAGCCAATAGTCCTTTTGCATAGGTATCAGTCTCAAGCATTGCATTTACATTATTTACCCATTTATATGCCCAGGTTGGATTAGGTTCACGCTCCCTTGCGCCCTGTAATTTTGGACCTGTATAATCCTCCAATGGCTTGTGGCAGGCCTGGCAGTTTGCTTTAAAAAGCGCCTCTCCGTCAGCGGCAAAACTGGTGTTATTTAAAGAAACCAAGACCATTAAAAGTAAACTTGCGAAGACTTTTTTTAAGATTTTTCTATAGCGACTCATACAGTTATTCGAATGCTTAGGTGGAAGAATATCCTTCTGTGGCTGCAAAAATAAGTTAGTATGTCCACATAATATCAACATTGTTAAAAAAAATTTTTCCTTATCCAGCTTGATTTTCAGCCGATTGCTTTGCTCCTTTCCCACTTATTGTCATATTTATGTAAACAGAAATTTGTCCATATTTTCTTCAGTTGGTTAGTAATTAACATTTTTTTGATTGATTTTTGCCACATGCTAAAAAAATTAAAACAACGCTGGAAAGTGAATGGCATAAACCTGGTGCTGATTATTTTTACTTTTGCGCTTGGAGGAAGCCTTTGTGCTATTACAGCAAGAAAAATAATGGCGCTTACACCTATAGAAGAAAGATTTATTTGGCTACTCATTTATATTGTATTGATTACCCTTCTTTGGCCTTTTTTTGTATTGCTTATTAGTATTCCAATGGGACAGTTCGTTTTTTTTAAAGATTATCTTTCAAAAGTGTGGAATAACCTATCCGGAAAAAAGTCAACTGTTCCATTGATAGCAGTTTTTGCCAGCGGCGCGGGAAGTAATGCCCAAAAAATTATTGAGTATTTCGAGGCAAGACCTGCTGCTGGAAAAGTAAAGCTGATTGTTTGCAGTAAAGCAGGGGCTGGAGTATTAAAAATTGCTTATCAGCATCAGATTGATACCATTTTACTTGACAAAGAAATTTTTTTTCATTCTGATGCCTATATCATTGAATTAAAAAACCGCAATATCCAATTTATTGTGCTGGCGGGTTTTTTGTGGAAAGTTCCTTCCACTCTAATAAAAGCATACCCCAATAAAATTATCAACATCCATCCTGCTTTACTGCCCAAATATGGGGGCAAGGGCATGTATGGCAATCATGTTCATGAGGCTGTAATTTCAGCCCGTGATACAGAAAGTGGTATTACCATTCATTTTGTAGACGAACTGTACGATCATGGAAATATCATTTTTCAGGCAAACTGCAATATCGCTGCCACAGACGATGCAAAAGATTTGGCAAATAAAATTCATTTGCTGGAGCATGAGCACTACCCTGTAATTATTGAGCGGGTCTTAAAAATGCAAAATCGCAGTTAAAAGACTTGTTAATTACCGCTAACATCTTATGTTAGTGTAATATTGTTTTTTTAATTTTTATACTTTGCAGATTTTTATAAAGACTTTTTTTTGCATCATTTTTTTTTCAGTTACTGCGGGCTCAGTTACTGCACAGCTGACAATTACTGGAACTGTTTTTGATTCAAGCAGAACCGTACCTGTTAAGGGGGTAACAGTGAAAAGCACAGGCGGTATGACGGCCACTACAGATTCTTCCGGTCATTATGAGATTGGTGCAAACGACAAAGATTCGCTCACTTTCATCTATAATAATAAACCCACAGCGAGGTTTGCCGTTAAGCAAATAGAAAATATCGGCAACTTTGATATCTCATTACATATCAGATTGGCAGAAAAATTCAGGACATTAAAAGAAGTGAGGGTTTTTACCAGAAGTTATAAAGAAGACTCTATCAACAACCGGGAGGAGTATGCTAAAATTTTTAATTACCAACGGCCCGGTATTAAGACCTCAGTATCTAACTACTCAGGCGGTGGCGGCCTTGACCTGGATGAATTCATCAACATTTTTCGCTTTAAAAGAAATAAGCGTCAAAAGTACATGCAGAACCGGCTGCTGGAGCAGGAGCAGGAAACTTATACCAACTATCGCTTTAATAAAACCCTCGTAAAAAGAATTACTCACCTTGAAGGGGCAAATCTAGATACATTCATGGTTCGTTACCGGCCCGATTATCAATTTACACATAACACCACCACCGCTGTTTTTTACCAGTATATTTTAAATGCCTCTTACCAATACAGAAAAGAATTATTGACAGGCCCAGGTATAAATGATAGTCATTGATTAGGCGGGAAATTGATATTTTTGGAAAAAATTATGGATCAAACAACCCTGGGAATTGGCACAAGATTACAACATACTCAATTTGGGCCCGGCGTTATAATCGGGGTACGTTACGCCACTTATCTTATTTCGTATATTAACCATGGCACAAAAGAAATAGATAAAACTGATAGTAACCTCGACGAAATTATTCCCGAAAACATCACGGCAGAAGTAGAGACGGTGTCTGAAACCGAAAAATCGCTGTTAAAAATATTACGCTTGTGGGGTAATCCTATGGAAATTGTTCCATTGGGAGACAAATGGATTGGCGGTATTTTGTTGTTGCAACCGGCAGACAAAAATTTGAAACCAAAAGAAATTCCAATAGCTGATTTTTTTCATAAAATAGTACTCCTTCGAGACAGGCTTAGGGTGCTGGAGCAAAGCATCAACAGCAACAAAAAGCTAAATGATGAAGAAAAAGTAAACATACAACAGTACATTACCCGTTGCTATGGTTCACTTACCACATTTAATGTACTATTTAAAGACAAAGAACATTGGTTTGTAGGAGACAAAAGCGGAGAAAACTGAAATAATCTTACCCACACTTTTTTTACTTTTGAGGCTAGCGCGGCGACTTTTTAATCATACTTTTATTAAGGGTATTTTTACAGATTAAACTGAATATATAATTATTGGAAGGTGTTGTTAAAAATAAATCATATTATTTCCAATAAATGTTTAATTGACTTAACAGATCCTGTTAATAACTCATCAGCTTGTCCATGCAATCACCCAGGCGGCTATATGCCATGAAGTTTTTTTCCAGTTCAATATTAAAAGGGATAGGGCTGTCAAGGCTTGCGCAACGCATGATAGGCGCATCCAAAAATTCAAAACAATTTTCTGCAACCCAGGCGCCTATTTCACCCCCGATACCCCCTGTTAACGTATCCTCATGCAACAGCAATACTTTACCCGTTGCTGTTACGGCTGTTTTGATTGCTTCATAATCGAGCGGAAGCAAGCTTCTTAAATCAAGAATATACATTGAAAGGCCAGGGTGATCTTTTGCATATTGCATGGCCCAGTGTACGCCCGTGCCATAGGTAATAATACTAAGGTCACTGCCGGTTTGTACCAGCCTTGCTTTCCCGATTTCAATTTCGAAATATTCATCCGGTACAGGGCCGCTGATACTCCGGTACAATGCTTTGTGTTCAAAAAA
>JANYFI010000551.1 GCA_025362765.1 Ferruginibacter sp.
CAAAACAAGAGCGGCAATTAAAATCGGGCTGATGAACCTGAGCTATAATTTATTCAGATACCCATTGTACAATAAACCTTCGTGGGCGAAGTGTGCCCGGTAATGCCGAAAGGCATCAAAAACCGCCCGAAGAAGCGGAAAAATAAATAAAAAATGGCTAAAAATCCATTCAATAAACCTTAAAAACAAAATCAAACAGCCCGATTTATTATGTTTTCAGAATCATGAAAATATTATCCGGAAAACATAGTTTTTGGAACAACCCTAAACAGGTTTCTGCTGTGCGAAAAAGATGCCTTTATTTATTACAGATGGAGACGCTATGTTGTCGTACAGGCAAATAAATCATTGTTATTGCGACAGCAATTTTACAACAGTTTATTTTTTTAGGCGGACGTATTTTTCAATATTCAATCTGTTGATGCCCGCATTTTCAACCTTCTCTATGCCTTGTTGTATGAGTGTATCATTTTTAACAGTGACGGTAAAAGAGAAATCATTTCCTTCCCATTCTCTGTCACTGCAATATTCCAGGTGCTCTGTGTAAGTACTGTCCTTTAGCGTATAGGGACCTCCGCCGGCTCCAAATGCAACTGTTGAATCTTTCCCTTTTTTAAGATCATGCTTTAAAAAAGCAAAGTGCGAATCATTGATGATTTTAATAAAAGATAAATTTTTTGTGTACCACGTTACTGTCGTGTCTCCTTTTTCGATAGTGGTGCCCGAAATCAATTGCCAGGTTCCGGCAATGGGCAGCGTTGTTATTTGTTCAGTGGCGGGTGACGTTTTTGTGCCGCAGGATACAAACATTAAACTCAGGGCGCTTATGGTAACAATTTTTTTCATGCTGTTGAGAATTTTTATTGGCTGGTCAATATTACTACTAATATACGGAACCAGTTACTAAAACAATCGGCGCAAAGAACTAAATAAAACAACTTTGTACGTAAGTTCTACAAATTTATACCGCATGTTTGCACAGTTAATCAGTTTTTTGTAAAATTGCCCCGCTGTTAAAATAGCCAATAATTGCTACAACAAAATTTGTACGATAATCTTGTTCATGAAAATTTTTGAGCCACCGGTAGTGTTGTTACGGTATGATGTTTGTGTCCTCTTCTGAAATGATTACCTTCTTTTTTAATTAATGCGAATATTTTACCTGCAAAAAAACAGGGTAACAAAATCAAAAAAAATGAAACTGTATATTAAGTACATGGTGAGCCTTAGATGCAAAATGATTGTAAAAGAAGAACTGACTTTATTATCACGAAAATTACAAAAGACGGCATTGAAGAAAAACTGGTTCTTTCTGAATTTACAAACGAAGAACAAAAGTTGAATTTCAACTGGGTCGACAAAACAAGCCACAACAGACTAAACAGGCAAAGGGAGGACAATACAAAAAAATGGTAATATTTAGGTCACTATGATGAAGTACTAATTTTTTGGCCTATCCAAGCCAAAAAAAGAGTTATTAAATACCCCAAGTACACACGGACTTTTCGAAAAAATAGCGATTGCCGAAAACAGGCATACATGATGGCCAACTGTCAGCAACACGCTTATTTCAGGAACAGTACCCGAATTATTGATTTGCGGTTTTACATTGCTTGTTACCAAAGAAATTAAAAAGTAATAGCTTGCAATAAATAAATATAAATATATGAACACACAAGAAATAATTTTGGTATCAAGGCCAACTGGAAAACCAACAGCAACAAATTTTTCTTTTGAAAATATTGAATTGCCGATGCTAAAAGTTGGAGAAGTAATGGTGGAAGGATTGTATTATTCTGTTGACCCTTATATGCGTGGAAGGATGAACGATGCGAAATCTTATGTGCCTCCCTTTCAAATTGGCAAACCATTGGAAGGAAGTGTAGTGGCTAAAATAACAGCCAGCAAACATCCCGATTTTAAAATTGATGATCTTGTTACAGGCAGGTTGCCCTGGCGTGTACAAAGTGTATCCGATGGAAAGGGTTTGCAGAAAATTGATCCTGGTTTTGCTCATCCCAGTTATTATTTAGGTATATTGGGTATGACGGGACTTACCGCTTATTTTGGCTTGGTAGATATTTGTAAACCTAAAGCAGGAGAGACGGTAGTAGTGTCAGGAGCAGCAGGAGCAGTGGGTGTCGTAGTTGGTCAAATTGCAAAAATTAAAGGTTGCAAGGTGATTGGTATTGCGGGAACTGATGAAAAAGCCGCATTGTTAAAAAATGAATTTGGTTTTGATGAAACTATCAATTATAAAACCACTCCAGACATGGCAAAAGCCATCGCCGGTTGCTGCTCTAACGGAGTAGATATCTATTTCGATAATGTGGGTGGGCCAATATCTGATGCGGTAATCAGCAACATTAATTTTCATGCAAGGATTGCTTTATGCGGTCAAATATCCTTGTATAATACTACAGAAACTCCTATGGGCCCACGCTTACAGCCCATGCTGCTTACCCGTAGCGTTTTGATGCAGGGTTTTATAATAGGTAATTATCAACTACGTTTTCCCGAAGGATTGCAGCAGTTGACGCAGTGGCTAAAGGAAGGAAAATTAAAATTTACTGAAACAATCATCCATGGCTTTGATCAGTTGCCTGCCGCCCTGCTTGGTTTATTTGAGGGAGAAAATACGGGTAAGATGGTGGTGAAAGCTTAGTGATAAACATGAGTGGAAACTAAAAAGACTTGAGCAAAAAATATCAATCCTAAAGTAACAATGCAGGTGCTGCCTACTGTTGGTTGCCATTTCTGAATAGATACAAAGTGGAGAATAAAATCAACCTCAAAATGCTACTGAATATATGACCAGATTATCCCTAACCGAAAAAAAATGATAGTATGATACCTTTAATGCCATTGGGTGCACAGGTAATATGGCTTTTTTTACTGGCAATGCCAATTGCCTGCATTGCGTGGACAGTAACACATGAGGAAGTATTCAGGGAGCCAAGAGAGTTTTGCATTAAAAAGTAGAAGATTAGTAAAGCAATCCCGCAACGAAAATTCTTTTACTTATTTACCTGCGAATATTGTTTCAGCCATTATATTACCGCCTTGTTTTTAATTTTCACCCGCTTTTATTTATTGATAGCTGACTGGCATGGTTATTTACTAAACGGCTTTGCATTGGTTTGGATCGCCAACTTTTATATGAGCCTGCTTGGTTTTGTAAGGGTTGGAATGAAAAAGGAGAAAATAGACGCTGAGTTGGAAGAATGCAAATTGAAAGAAGTGCGCAACGGACAGGAGGATCAGCCTTCAATATAACTACAATGGATTTTAGCCATTACTATATTATTGGGGGCGTTACTACAACTGCTTCTGCGGATGACGTAAAAAAAGCGTACCGCAAACTGGCAGCGAAACATCATCCCGATAAAAAACCTAGAGATAAAATTGGGGAAGAGAGGTTAAAGAAATTAAAGAAGCCGACAAAGATTAAGCGACTTTTAAAAAAGTGTCATTTTGCAAGCCGCTGATGCGATGCAGCAGCAGCTTGAAAAATGAAATAGAAGTGCATAAGTAAATTGTCCATGATGGTCTCTACATCCGTTGTCTTATGCCGATAAAAACATGGCGTACACAACAACATTTTTTTGTTAGTAACTTTATCAAGTAATAACGTAATGGCTACCTGTAATCATTTATTATTAATAAAATTTTCTTTCCCTTATGCCTTTGCTAATATTAATACGACACGGACAATCTACCTGGAATTTTGAAAATAAGTTTACCGGAGATGAAGATGTGGATCTTACGCCATTGGGCGAAGAAGAAGCCAGGCTGGCAGGAATATTTTTAAAAAACTACGTAATTGATATAGCCTATACATCGGTACTGAAACGGGCCGTTCATACACTCGATATTATTTTAAAAGAAACCGGCAAGCAGGTAAGTGTTATTAAGTCCTCAGCATTAAACGAACGAAATTACGGCGCCTTGCAGGGATTAAATAAAACAGAAACAGAACACAAGTATGGTGAAAGCCAGGTGCTGCTTTGGAGAAGAAGTTACGATGTAGCCCCACCAGAAGGGGAGAGTTTAAAAGACACCTTCGACAGGGTAATACCATTTTATAAAAAAGCGGTAAAACCAAACCTGCGGGCAAATAAAAATGTGTTGATAGTGGCACATGGAAATAGTTTACGTGCCCTGATGATGTACCTGGACGGATACTCACCAATAGAAATTTCGGACGTGAATATCGCAACAGGCATACCAAGGGTGTACGAATTTTCTACGGAACTTACCCTGCTGAATGTACATTATCTGAATGGCTAATGGATTATTGTTACAGCAAAAGGATTTGGATGGCTATGATAAAAACAAGTCCGGAACATCTTCATAACAGTTCAGAAATGGTGAAACACATTAACGTCGGAATGTAGATTGATTAATCGCACCGGTTGCATTACCGCCATTCATAAACACATTTGAGATAAAATAAATTAGATAAAGTGGTAAATAAATCTGGAAAATGGAGACTTGATTGTATTTAACTACATTATGGAATTTAAACTAACCAGTTAGAGGTAGATAAAAAATGTTAGCCTCCTGAGAATAAATACCAATCTGGATAATTTTGTACACAACTCATTGCGTCTATCATCAATGTGGGAAAGGTTTTCAGGCTTATCTTTTTTAATCTTTCTATTTAGTAATAACTATTGTTATATAGTTAATAACCTATACCGGCAAGTTATTGATTCTTTACAGTTTAATTAATAGTATCACTTTTCAGATTACCTCAGCGCATATTTAACCAATAAGCTGTAATAACAAAGAAGATACTTACTTCAACCTATCGCCAAAAATAAAATATTTCGTTTGCCTGAAAAAATCATTGGGTGAAATTATTTACCGGGTAATTTTTTTATGTTAATTTCAACCCCTTGTTTTCAATTAACATTTCTATCGCTTATTTACAAACCTTAACTGCCATGATTCCATTAAAAAATGTGTTTGCAATATTGTTTTTTACTATGTTTTTTACACAAAGCTTTGCGCAACAAAAACATCAGCAAAAACAGGCTGTAAATTATGTAAATCCTTTGATAGGTTCACCCTTCGCAGGTTTCAATGATACGTTGCAGGGGGGAGGTACCACGCCATTGGTCGGCCTGCCCTTTGCCATGACCAACTTTATGTTGCAAACCCATGAGAATAAAATGAGCCGTATGCCTTACATATATGAGGATAGCACGGCTATTGGTTTTATTGCCACCCATCAGCCAACGGTTTGGATGGGCGACTATGGGTATGTGTCCGTGATGCCGCAGGTAGGCGCATTAAAAGTACTTCCCCGCGACAGGGCGATGTCGTTCAGCCATCGCAATGAAATATCAACACCCCAATATTATTCAGTAGTGTTGCAGGCAGCAAATAAACAAAAAATTAAAGGCGAGATAGCTGCGGCAAGCCGCTGCGGTATGTTTCGTTTTACTTTTCCTAAATCTGCTGAGTCGCATATTATTATTCAGGGTATCAATCTTAATCCTGAATTAAACGATGCCAATAACGATTTAACACACCGGTTGGCAACATTAAAAGGTTATGTGAAAGTAGATCAGGCCAATAAGGAAATTACCGGCTATAATCCAGACCGGCAGTCAGGTCAACTGGGGCCTGATCTTCCCAACTTTAAAGGTTATTTTATCATCCAGTCGGATAAGCCATTTGATTCATTCGGTACTTGGAGCGGTACGGAAGTTACCCCATCGGCGATTGAACAATATGGTACGCGGATGGGCGCCTATATCAATTTCAAAACAACCAGCAACGAAGTGGTAAAATTGCGGATAGCTACTTCCTTTATCAGCATTGAACAGGCAAGAGAGAATCTGCAACACGAAATTCCAGATTGGAATTTTGAACAACTGGTTGCTTCAACAAGGGAAGTGTGGCAGAAAAATCTTAGCCGCATTGAGTTGGCCGGCGTTACTGAAGATCAGCGATCAATATTTTACACTGCCATGTTCCATACGATGTTATTTCCAAGGGAATTTTCTGAATACGGAAAATATTATAGTGCCTTTGATGATACCATTCATACCGGTGTTGCCTACAACGATTATTCCTTATGGGATACCTACAGGGCGCAACATCCATTGTTGCTTTTTACCCAGCCGGAGAGGGTAAACGATATGATTACTTCCCTGCTGCAAATGTATAAGGAGGGGGGCTGGTTGCCTATGTGGCCTAATCCCACTGAAACCAATATCATGCTGGGCTCGCATGCTGATGCGGTGATTGCAGATGCATTTGTAAAAGGTTTTCGCGGCTATGATACTACACTCGCCTACGAGGCCATCCGCAAAGATGCCATGGTACCGCCTGACAATGATACACATCGTAAATGGGGTGACAGGGAAAGATGGTTTGGTAACGAAGCAAGAGGTGGCCTGAGTTATTATCATTCGCTAGGTTATGTGCCCGTTGATAAGGTGCTGGAATCTGTTTCGCGTACACTTGAATTTTCATTTGATGATTATTGTGTGGCGGAAGTGGCTAAAGGGTTAGGTAAAATGGAGGATTACCAACGGCTGAGTCAGTGGAGCAAAAATTATGAAAACATTTATAACAAGGCAACGGGCTTTTTTGCCCCGCGTAAATTTAATGGAGATTTTGAAGACAGCCAACATGCGAATGATGGCTTTACCGAAGGGGATAAGTGGACCTATACTTTTGGTGTGGTGCAGGATATACCCGGCATGATTAACCTGATGGGCGGAAAGGAAAAATTCGCTGCCTTGCTGGACTCCAACTACTCGGGCAATCATTACCAGCATGACAATGAACCCGGCCATCATTACGATTATTTATACGACTATTGCGGACAGCCCTGGAAAACACAGGAGTTGGTGAGAAAACATACCAGCGATAACTACAAAAATCAACCACTCGGCTTAAATGGCAATGATGATTGCGGCCAGATGTCGGCTTGGTATATATTCGGCACCATGGGATTTTACCCCGTAACGCCGGCTTCGGGCATGTACGCCATTGGCGCACCACAATTTCCCGAAGTTACCCTGCATTATTTAAAAGAAGGTAATCCGGCAACATTGCAAATTGTTGCAAAAAATTTGTCTGAAGCAAATAAGTATGTACAAAAGGTAACGCTGGATGGTAAGCCAATAGCGCATCCGTTGCTCAGTCACGCTGACCTGGTGAACGCAAAAAAACTAGTATTTGAAATGGGGCCAACACCCAATTACAACTGGAAATAATCCGACAAACAGAAAGACTAATTTTACGAAATAAAATCACCTGGCAATAAAAAGCAACGGCTGGCTGATAGTTTTTATTTAGATGTAGGCAGAACTTTGGGCGTATTGTTATGTCACTTTTAATAAAAACACTCTAAGCAACAATTTATTATCACTTTTACCTTACACAGGCGTTGAAAAAAGCAGGTATGGCTGATCTGTATTATAGGCAATTAAAACCCTGGTGGGATATGCTCAATATTGGATTAACAACATTTGCAGAAAATCCTGAACCTTCCCGTTCTGAATGTCATGCCTGGAGTGTAAGCCCTGATTACGATTTCCTTGCAACCATTTGTGGCATTATGCCTGACAGTGCAGGCTTTCCCACAGTGAATATTCAGCCGGTGTTGGGCGAGTTGACAGCTGTTGACGGATCAATGCCACATCCGTTGGGGAATATCATTGTATCGCTCAAAAGGAAGGGAATAAAAGGGGTAACGGGAAAGGTAATACTGCCCGTGGGATTAGGCGGTAATTTTATTTGGAACGGGAAAAAGATTGCACTTAAAAGTGGAGAACAAATTATTGAGGTCAAATAGTAAGATGAAAAAATTCTTGTTCTTAGCAACGTCTTGGCGAACATCATAGTTGGTCAGCAATCTTGCAGGGAAAATACAATCAATAGGCACTAAATAATAAAAGGTAATTCTTTCCGGCAACTGCTGATCTATTTTATTGCATGCCTGATAAAAAGGGCTGTGTGGATTTGTTGGTCAAAACAGTCACATTAAATTGTACACCATTATTTTCTTTTGTAGCGATAATATTTACTGACCGGATTTTTTGAATGAATGATGCAATAAAGTCGGGGAAAAAGGCTGAAACATTGG
>JANYFI010000555.1 GCA_025362765.1 Ferruginibacter sp.
TTCCCAGATACCCTTACACCTAAGTGGAATAAAAGCAAATAGACGTATAACAAAAAGTCCCCTCCAAAAATGAAGGGGACTATTATTATTTTGAAATTGGGTATTATTAGTAACCTCCCATTCCACCCATATCAGGAGCACCATGGCTATGGCCTGCTTCTTCCTTAGGTTTATCAGCTATTACACATTCAGTTGTTAACAACATTCCTGCAATAGAGGCTGCATTTACTAAAGCGATGCGTGCAACTTTTGTTGGATCAATTACACCTGCCTTAAACATATTTTCATATACTTCAGTACGGGCATTGAAACCATAATCAGCTTCACCTTCTTTTATATTTTGAACAACGATTGAACCTTCGATACCGCAGTTAGCAACTATCTGGCGCAATGGCTCTTCAATGGCGCGACGAACAATGGCAATACCAGTGGCTTCATCTGCATTTAAAGCACCTTTCAGTTTTTCCAAACCTGCAATGGCACGAATGTAGGCAACCCCACCGCCTGGAACAATACCTTCTTCAACCGCAGCCCTTGTAGCATGCAATGCATCATCTACACGGTCTTTCTTTTCTTTCATTTCTACTTCTGTAGCAGCACCTACGTATAATACAGCAACACCACCGGCCAATTTAGCCAAACGTTCCTGTAATTTTTCTTTATCGTAATCAGAAGTAGTATTTTCTACCTGTGCTTTAATTTGATTTACACGGGCTACAATTTCTGATTTTTTACCTTTACCACCAACGATAACTGTATTGTCTTTATCAATGGTAATAGAAGCGGCCTGGCCAAGAGAGGTGAGTTCAACACCTTCCAGCTTATTGCCCAAATCTTCACTAACAACAGTACCACCGGTTAAAGCAGCCAGATCGTTCAGCATTTCTTTTCTTCTGTCGCCAAATCCTGGAGCTTTAACAGCAGCTACCTTAATGGTACCACGCAATTTGTTTACTACCAGAGTTGCCAGTGCTTCGCCATCCAGGTCTTCCGCGATGATCATCAACGGACGGCCGCTTTGAGCAACTTTTTCCAGTACACTCAGGATATCTTTCATTGCAGAAATCTTCTTATCATAAATCAGGATATAAGGGTTCTGTAATTCAGCCTGCATTTTTTCGCTGTTGGTAACAAAATAAGGAGAAATATACCCCCTGTCAAATTGCATACCTTCTACTACATCTACTGTAGTATCAGTTCCTTTTGCTTCTTCAACAGTAATAACACCTTCTTTACCCACTTTAGCCATTGCCAACGCAATCAGCTTGCCGATTTCGTTGTCATTATTGGCAGAAATGGTTGCAACCTGCTCAATCATTTTGCTGTTGCTGCCCACATCTTTTTTCTGAGAAACCAAACTTTCTACAACAGATCTTACCGCCTTATCAATACCGCGTTTTAAATCCATTGGGTTAGCTCCTGCTGCAACCATTTTAAGGCCTTCGCTGATAATGCTTTGAGCCAATACGGTGGCAGTAGTAGTACCATCACCTGCAAGGTCTGCAGTTTTAGAAGCTACTTCTTTCACCATTTGAGCACCCATATTTTCAATAGGATCCTCCAGTTCAATTTCTTTTGCTACAGTAACACCATCTTTAGTTACCTGCGGCGCACCAAACTTTTTTTCAATTACTACGTTGCGACCTTTTGGTCCAAGGGTTACTTTAACGGCGTTAGCCAAAGTATCCACGCCCTTTTTCATTTTGTTGCGGGCTTCTATATCGAAGAATATCATTTTTGCCATAATACCTTAATTTGTTAATTTGCTAATTAGCTAATGTGCTAATTACAAACGGGGTGATAAATATTTTAAAGTGTGCTTGTTTTGTGATACCTGAATCAGCACATCAGCCAATTGCTCTTATACTATTGCCAGGATGTCGCTTTCTCTCATGATCAGGTATTCAACCCCTTCAAAAGTGATTTCAGTACCGGAATACTTACCGTACAAAACCGCATCACCGGATTTTACTGTAACGGGTTCATCTTTTTTACCTGGTCCTGCTGCTACTACAATACCACGCTGTGGTTTTTCCTTTGCAGTGTCAGGAATAATAATGCCACCTGCAGATTTTTCTTCTGCAGCCGCTGGTTTCACAATCACCCTGTCATGCAAGGGTGTAATGCTTAACTTCTTAGCCATAATAGTGTTGATTTTTATTTGTTTAAAGTAAATCCCGATTTATGCGGGCAAAACAGTGGCACTAATTTTATACCAAAAATAATTAATGGCATTGTTGTCAGTTTAGCCGGTTCATTGTCAGTAAATACACCGTATTGGCAGACATTTTTTCATACCCTGGCATTTTTTTCTTCCGTTGGTCAACTTATTGTTTTTGCCTGGTAAACTGTATTGTTAATGTGTACTTGTGGCTGCCAAATTTTAATCCCTTAATTTTGCGATCCAAATAAAGTTCTTTCAGCATG
>JANYFI010000557.1 GCA_025362765.1 Ferruginibacter sp.
AAATCGAGGGCTTTTATAAATGATACTCCGGTAAATCTGGGGCAGCTGAAAGAATTGAGCTCGCTGCTGGTGGATTTGCATCAACAGTTTGACACTCTTGAACTGGGCGACAGCGATTTTCAACGGCAGGTGCTGGATGCACTGGCCGGCAATGGAATTTTGCTGCAGGAATATTCATCTGTTTTTATTCAATACAGTAAAACAAAAAAAGAACTGAAGGAACTAACGGAGCAACAGGCTGCGGCCAATGCAGCCCTGGATTATAACCAGTTTTTATTTGATGAACTGGAAGAGGCGGGGATAAAAGAAAACGAGCTGGAAGAACTGGATGGAGAACTAAAATTACTTAGCAACGCTGAAAATATAAAGCAACAGCTAAGCGCTATTTATTTTGATTTAACAACGAGTGACCAGCCTTTTACACAGCAGGTAAAATCACTTTGTAATAAACTGCATGCCTTGCAACCATATCATGCATCAATTGAGGAGCTTACAAAGCGATTACTCGGCGCACAGGCGGAACTGCAGGATATTGGAGACGAACTTGAATCAATTGACAATGGCATTCAGTATGACCCTGAACGAATACAGGTAGTGAATGATAAAATCTCTCTCGGCTATAAATTATTAAAAAAACACAACGTTCACACAACTACTGAGTTATTGGCCATAAAAGATTTACTGCAACAAAAACTGACAGCTATTTTAAATATCAGCGAAGCCATTACCGCAAAGGAACAGGCAACAATTGAACTTCTGCAAAAATGCGGGCTTCTTGCCGCTACCATTACAGTCAACAGAACAAAAGCGATTAAACCTTTCAGTGATAAAGTAAATAGTTTACTGGGGCAGGTAGGAATGCCCAATGCGGTTATTAAAGTTCAATTGCAGCCAGTGTTATTAAACATTGATGGTGCCGATAGCATTGAATTTTTATTTGATGCCAATAAAAGTGGTCGTTTTGAGCCGTTGCGCAAAGTAGCGAGCGGTGGTGAATTAAGCAGGTTAATGTTGTGTATAAAATCGCTGGTAGCAAAAAAATTGCAACTGCCAACACTGATATTTGACGAAATTGATACCGGTATCAGCGGTGAAGCAGCCAAACAGGTAGGATTAATTATGAAAGATCTTGCTATAGGTCATCAGTTAATTGCCATTACCCATCAGCCCCAGATTGCGGCCAAAGCCAATGCGCATTATTATGTATACAAAAGTAAAAATGGCGATACAATCAATACTGCCATCCGACTGTTAAACAATGAGGAACGCATTACCGCAATTGCACAAATGCTGAGTGGCGAAAAGCCGACTGCGGCGGCATTGGAGAATGCAAAAGAGATGGTGGGAATTAATTGATGATTGATATTTGATAATTTTTTCAGGTTGTTACTGGTGCATTAATATATAGGTTCACTTAATTTATAGCCGGAATAATTTCTTTTTTATTAAAACAACGGTAGAATGAAATGAAAAAAATCAGCCATCCTGTATCAGCCTTCAATCAGCTGATTAGGTAAGATTTTTGATTACACCATACAAACCTTATTTTTACCCCTCAAATTAAAATCAGCTATGTCTTACAATTTACTAAAAGGAAAAAAGGGAATTATTTTTGGAGCATTGGATGAAAAATCAATTGCATGGAAAACAGCCTTACGCTGTCATGAAGAAGGTGCCGAACTCTTATTAACCAATGCACCGGTTGCCATGCGCATGGGTGAAATAAATAAGTTAGCTCAAATAGTAAATGCCCCGGTAATTCCCTGCGATGTTACCAGCAATGATGATGTACAAAACCTCATCGTTAAGGCAAAGGAACATTTTGGCGGCGGTGTCGATTTTATTTTACATTCCATTGGCATGAGTGTTAATATGCGCAAAGGAAATTCTTATACTGAAATTGATTACGGCTTCAATGCCAAAACGCTTGATATTTCGGCTACCAGCCTGCACCGTGTACTGGCGATTGCCATGAAGGAAGACGCCATTAAAGAATGGGGCAGTGTGGTAGCGCTGACGTATATCGCGGCGCAGCGGGTATTTCCCAACTATAATGAAATGGCCGACGCCAAATCTTTGCTGGAAAGTGTAGCCCGTAGTTTTGGATATTATTATGGAGTCAGCAAAAAAGTGAGGATCAATACAGTGTCTCAATCACCGGTACGTACTACTGCCGGCAGCGGTGTTAAGGGCTTTGATGGCTTTATTACTTATGCGGAAAAGATGAGCCCGCTGGGTAATGCCAGTTCAGAAGATTGCGCTAATTATTGCGTCACTTTATTCAGCGATCTGACTAAAATGGTCACTATGCAAAATCTTTTTCATGATGGGGGGTTCTCCAGTACCGGAGTTACACAGGAAGTAATCGAAATGATGGAAAAATAAGTTTGTGCAAGATGATTGTTTTCTACCGAAAATTACATTGCATTTTTGAACATAATTTTGTAACTGGTATTCCGAAAAGAATACCAGTTATATTTTAAGCAATTATTACTATGATTGTAGAAGCAGCTTTTTTAATAGTGAGAGAAGGAGAACAATCCAGGTTTGAAGAAGATTTTAAAACAGCAGGGCAGTTCATTGGTTCAATCAATGGTTATCTTTCACATAGCCTGCAAAAATGTATTGAACAAAACAACAAGTATTTATTGTTGGTCAATTGGCGCAAGTTGGAGGACCATACTATTGGCTTCAGACAATCATCCCAATACCAGGAATGGAAACAATTGCTGCATCATTATTATGAACCTTTTCCGGTGGTGGAGCATTTTGAAATGGTGGTGCAGGTAAAAAAATAATGAATTTTTTTACCTATTTAATGACTGCATATTATCTTAAATCTATGACTGCAAAAAAAATCCGGATTGTTACCCTGCTTTCAATTTCTTTTATCATTTTTGCAGCACTATTTTTTTCCAATAAAATAATTGTCCACAGCGCAACACACAAGTTATTTTCTGATACTGCATTGATTCCATATAACAGGGTGGGAATTTTGCTGGGTACATCCCCGACCGGGAAGAAAGGGTTTATAAACCCTTATTACCAATACCGCATTGAGGCCGCTGTCAAGCTGATAAAGGCAGGTAAAATAAAATACCTCATCATTAGCGGCGACAACAGCCGTAATAGCTACAATGAGCCAGAATCGATGCGGGAAGACCTTATACTGGCTGGGGTAGATTCTTCCATCATCTATCTTGATTATGCCGATTTTAGAACTTTTGATTCGATGGTAAAGTTAAAAGAAATTTTTGGCCAGGATTCAGTTGCCATCATCTCTCAGCAATTTCATAATGTACGGGCTATATATACTGCCCAAAGGTTGGGAATTGCTGGTATTGCTTTTAATGCCACGGGGATTAGCGGCAGGCTGGGTTTGAGGATACAGGCAAGGGAAAAGTTTGCACGGGTAAAAACTTTTGTGGATTTTTGGTTTGGTAAAAAGGCTAAATTCCTGGGACCCCACATAGTGATTCCCGCCTGAGCGATTTTTACATCATCCTATTAAACAAAACAAATGAACTGGATTGAAGTTACCGGACATGTTGGCTCGCTGTTAAGCAGTATAACCTTTATACCCCAGGTATATCAAACATGGAAAACAAAAAGTGTGGAAGACCTGAACCTGTTTATGATGCTGATTGTATTTACCAGTACGGTGGTTTGGCTGGTCTATGGGGCAGGCATGCATTTGCTGCCGGTCGTCATTTGCAATGGAATTATTTGTGGTTTATCGCTGTTGTTGATTTATTTTAAGCTGCGATACACCCAAAAATAGTTGTTCGCTTTAGCCAGATTCACTACAAAAGCCACCGGCAAAAGTCAGTGGCTTTGTTGAATCATTTATCAGTTGCGGAATTTCCTATTTGTGAAACCCGGTTTTTAATTAATATTCATCTTCATTAAAAAAGAAATCCTCCTGGCTTGGATAATCCGGCCAGATATCTTCCAGTCCTTCATAAATTTCACCCTCATCTTCCAGTTCCTGCAGGTTTTCAATTACTTCAATAGGCGCACCACTGCGGATACTAAAATCTATCAGTTCATCTTTAGTTGCCGGCCAGGGAGCATCTTCTAAATGGGAGGCCAATTCTAGTGTCCAAAACATCGCTTATGTAGTTTAATTTTTTGCAAATGTAAAAGTTTGGTGGGATTTACCAAATGTGTTTTTCAACCTTAGTTTTAATTTTTATTTTAAACGGCCAAATAGTATCATTAATTGTGATGAAATAATGAATTATTGGTTACTTTAGCCAGATGCTGACAGCAACAAATATTATTAAGAATTATGGCAGTCTGCCGGTGTTAAGGGGTGTTGATATTAATATTCAAAAAGCCGAAATTGTAAGTATTGTAGGATCGTCAGGTGCAGGGAAAAGTACGCTGCTGCACATTCTTGGTACGCTGGACACTGCGGATAAAGGGTCTGTTTTATTGGCTGGAGAAAAAATAGAAACGCTTGGCGGTAAAAAATTAGCGGCCTTCCGCAACAAAAACATTGGTTTTGTTTTTCAGTTTCATCATTTATTACCCGAATTTACGGCGTTGGAAAACGTGTGCATTCCCGGCTGGATTGCCGGCAGAAAAAAAACAGACATTAAA
>JANYFI010000562.1 GCA_025362765.1 Ferruginibacter sp.
AAAAAAGTATTTCCGCTGCAATCCCTCACGCAGTTATTGAAGGGTATGGGGCAATAAAAAACTCAAACAATTTCGCTTAGTTTAAATGTATCTTTTACCCGGATGCTTTTTTCAGTTTGTTGCAATGTGCAGCATTCATTCACAGGATCATGTTCTAAAAACAATATGTAGTTATGCTGTACTGCTTCGGACAAAAATATTTTTTTTTCGTGCAGTGTGGTTAATGGAAACATATCGTAGCCCATCACATACGGCAGCGGCACGTGCCCGGCAGAGGGAAGCAGATCGGCCATATACACAATTGTTTTTCCCTTGTATTGTATAACAGGCAGCATCATGGCATCTGTGTGGCCGTTGGCAACAATGAAGGAAACATTTTTTATAAAAGGGGATTGTACAACTTTTGTAACTGCATTTGCAGCATCATGCTGCACGATAGACGATTGTTTATTTATTTCAACAAACTGAACTTTGTTACTTTCCTGAATGGGTAAAATGTTTTCTTTTAAAAAACTGGCTTTCTCCCTGTCATTTGGCTGCGTGGCCCACTGCCAGTGGTTTTTATTGCTCCAGTACACAGCATTTTTAAAAGCGGGTACCAGCTTGTCACCTTTCTTAACAATGCAGCCACCACAATGGTCAAAATGAAGATGGGTTAAAAAAACATCTGTAATATCATCCTTGGTAAACCCATGAGCGGCCAGCGATTTATCCAGCGTATCCGTTCCATGCAAATAATAATGTCCGAAAAATTTTGCGTCCTGTTTGTCACCCATGCCCGTATCAACTAAAATCAACCTGCCTTCATCTTCAATTAATAAACAGCGAAGTGCCCAGCTGCACATATTATTTTCATCTGCGGGGTTTATTTTATTCCATATGCTTTTTGGCACAACACCAAACATGGCGCCACCATCTAATTTAAAATAACCGGCATTAACGGAGTATAGTTTCATGCTGCGGAAGGATTTAAATTTAATAATTTCTTCTTTCCAAAATTAACTCAATAATGCCGTTAGGTAAAAGGCTATTTTGCTTTTTTTAGTTTTGCAGCGGTAAGCAACAACCAAATAAATCCCAGTACAAAAAATACCACCAGCGATAAAATAGATTGCCGGATACTGCTAATGCCTTCAATAAAACCAAATGTAAACAGCCCGATAACGATGGCTAATTTTTCAGTAACATCATAAAAACTAAAAAATGAAGCAGTGTCTTTTGTTTCAGGCATAAACTTACTGTAGGTTGAACGGCTGAGCGATTGAATGCCGCCCATCACCAAGCCAACGAGTGAGGCAATGATATAAAAATGCGTTTCTGTAGAAATAAAATAGCCGGCAATGCAAACCCCAATCCAGAGTAAAACCGTAAATACAAGCACATTGATATTGCCATATTTCGCAGATAATTTCGACATGCCAATGGCGCCAACAATGGCCACCAGTTGAATAATAACAGCGGTAATGATTAACTTCTGATCGGCCAGTTTCAATTCTTTTATGCCAAAATCAATCGCCACCAGCATCACAGTTTGTACGCCCATGCTGTAAAAGAAAAAAGCCGTGAGGTAACGTTTTAACACTGGCATGTTCTTTAGCTGGTTCCACACAATTTTTAATTCTTTAAAACCATTGGTGAGTACATGATGTTTTGCATCCCTTTCAACAGCACTTGAAATGGGCAACGCGTTAAATGTTATTTGTGCAAAACCTACCCACCAAATACCCACCAATAAAAAGGTAATCTTTAATGGTAATGGATTGTCAGGCATTAGTATTACCAATGCAAAACCAATCAGCTGCATTAATACACTGCCAATATAACCAAACGTATACCCTTTGGCGCTAATCCTGTCCTGGTCAGCTTCTGCGGCAATTTCGGGTAGGTAAGAATTGTAGAAAACCTGGCTGCCATAAAAGCCAATACCGGCAAACATAAAGCACATCAGTCCCAGGGTTACATGATTTTCATCAAAGAAAAACATCAGCGAACAACTGGCTGCACCCATGTAACAAAAAAAGCGCATGAAGTTTTTTTTGTTGCCTTTGTAATCGGCCATAGAAGAAAGTATGGGAGACATGATAGCTACAATTAAAAAACCAAAGGCCAGCACATAGTCTTTCAATTCAGTATTTACAAAATGGCGGCCCAAAAAATAAATCCCATCCGGGAAATTTTTTAGCCCCGTCATGGCGGCATAATAAGCAGGAAAAAAAGTGGTGGTGATTACCAGGTTATAAACTGAGTTGGCCCAATCGTACATGGCCCAGCCGGTAATAACTTTTTTTGAAGCAGTTTGCATGATCGTTGTTTACAATGGTAAAGTAGTAAAAAATACCCTTGCAAAATAAGCATGTTCATTCAATCCTGCTAATTGATTATACCTTTCCAGATAAGGATCAGCAGCATGGTACCTACAATGGTTCTGTAAATACCCCAAACCCTGAAACCATACTTTTTTAGAAAACTGATGAAAAATTTAATGGCGATCATGGCAACAATAAAGGCAACAATGTTTCCAACGGCCAGTTGTGTATATTCACCTGAAGTAAAGCCTCCCCTTTCAGTATAATATTTTAATAATTTGTAGCCAGTAGCAGCCAGCATAGTAGGTACGGCCAAAAAAAATGAAAACTCTGCAGCCTCACTGCGGGTAAGCCTTTGCTGCATGCCACCGATAATAGAAGCCGCACTTCTGCTAACGCCAGGTATCATTGCAATACACTGCCAGATTCCAATTACAAACGCCTTTCCAAAACTTATTTTTTCTTCGCTGTCAACGATAGGGCGTTTAAACATGTTGTCGATAAATAACAGGATGATGCCACCGGCCAGCATGGTAATAGCTACCGTAAGCGCACTATCCAGCATCGCATCAATTTTTTTAGAAAATAGAA
>JANYFI010000578.1 GCA_025362765.1 Ferruginibacter sp.
TGTGATGTATGCCAGGATGTTTGTCCATGGAACCGATTCAGTAAGCCCAGCAAGGAAATTAACTTTACTCCTATCCCCGAAATCCTGAATTTCTCTACCAGTGACTGGGAAGAATTGACGGAAGAAAGTTTTAAACTCATCTTTAAAAATTCTCCCCTGAAACGCAGTAAGTTTAAAGGTATTCAGCGTAACCTTAAATTTATTGAAGCCACCAGTTAAGTTTTAGCGTAATCCTTCTAAAATCAGATGTAGTGATTTGTTCAACCGGTGTGTTCCATTCGCACCAATTACAAGGTGGTGTGTATTTTTCTTTCACTTGTTTAAAAGAATAACCGGCTGTTAACCCTAAATGGGTTTTATTAAAAACAGTAAATTTATACCCGCCGCCAGCTTCATAAAACAATCCACCGTTGGCCTTATATGTAGCCATATACTGCAATTTTTGATTGTCTTTCAGCCACGGAAAATCGTACCCGCCATCGGCATACCAGAACCAGGTGCTGGGTTTTGCATGCAGCTCTTTTTGAATGGACACAAATAAAGGCACCGTTCTTTTTAATCCATAATAATCAAGTCCAAGGCCAATTCCCCCAAACCAGGTTTTGTACTGCACGCCATTGATTGTGTTGATGGACAATGCAGCGCTACTCCCTTTTTGCCCCATCAAAATTCCTGTTTGCAAACTGCTTTGGAATTTAACAGCACTCACCGCCTTTGATAACTGTTGACTAGTTGCATTGCAAAAAGTAGTAAGAAAGATAATAGTGATATGCAATCCTGATATTTTCATAATTCTATTTTTCAGCGATACCCACAATATACTGATTGGTTTATCTATTAAAAATTTGATCAAAAAAACAAGTTCAATTTTAAACTAAGTCTGTTGAAAGTATTAGTAAAAGAAGCCGGGGGAAAGTTACCAGTATAAGTCGCCGTGCCTGTTATTGGTGGTTCTATAATTAAATTATTGCTATACGTTTCTCTGAATTGCTTCACGGAGTAGCCGGCACTAACGCCCATTGCAGTTACACCTCTTAAAAGAAACCTATACCCCATACCAGTTTCGTAATAATAATTTCCCGAGGATTTATATTCAGCTTGCGACAAAAGGGTCTTTTGCTCGCTTTTTAACCAGCTAAAATTATGACCAGCGTCTACATAAGCAAAAATGCCATTGTTCTCCTTTGAAAAATATTTTTTAACATCCAGAAACAATGGAATGCTTCGTTTAGAGCCAAAATCAATACCAACTCCTATTCCTGCAAACCAGGACTTTTGCTGTAGTCCATTTATTAAATTTAAAGCTAGTGCAGCGCTACTACTTTTTGGCCCAATTAAAATTCCTGTTTGCAAATTACTTTGGAATTTTAATGTGGATGATGTTGTAGCATGCTGGCCTTTTGTAGAAAGCAATATCACCAGGCAGGCGAGAGTAAGAAAAATACCGTTTACTTTCATGTAATAAATGTTTGCAGGGGTAAACTAAACCGGGTGTATTTTTTATTGATCAACTTTTCATCAGCTCATTATCTAATTGCCATGACAGCCGATTAATAACAATGGTTGCAAGAAAGCGCAATTAATTTTTCTTCAGCATTTTTTGCAATTTAATTCCAATAAAACTGTAATGCGTTTTTGCATACAATCCACTGGTGGCAATAGGTGTAGCGCTGTAATAAAACTGTGGTCCAACCAGCAATGCGGGTTTATTTTTATCCAGCAAATTAACAGATAGCGCAGCAGATAAGCCAATAATCGTCTTGTTAAAAAGCTGGTTGTCTACATAATATTTGTTTCGGCTGATATCGTATTGCAAAGCATTTGAACTGATTAGCTGCGAAAAAGTTACGCCTGCCTCCAACAGCAGTGATTTGCTTTTGATCCGGGCTAACTGTGTTTGCAACGTGAATGGTATCTCAATAAAATGAAAATTATTTCGGTAAGAGTTTGTATTGCCTACCGCGTAAAAAACTCTTCCGTTTGCCAAACTATCTCCGCCGATGACTTTGCTTGTGGTAAATAATTTATACGTTAGCGCCGCAACAAAATTGGTTTTTGCAGAAAGTTTTCTTGTGGCTGAAATACCTACTGTAAAACCAGCAGCGGGCTTAATTCTAGCAGGTGAATAGGATGAATTAATAATTTGACCATACTGATTATTGCTAGCTGGATAGTTTGGTGACGAAAGGTTTAAATAATCTGCATAGCTGCTGGCGGCAGAAGATGCAAGATAACCGCTTGCTGTTGACGCTTGTCCCACAGTAAAAATTATTCCCAATTGCCATTTTGCCATCCTATTTTCATTTTGCTTTTTTACTGCGATGAGTGTATCGGAAAGTAGCTTGGCAGTCATTTTTTTTATAGCTGTTGCCTGACTGACTGAATCGGCTGGCAGAATATTTTTTGTGCCAGTCGCCAATGTATCATGGTCTATTTCCACCAAAGGTTTAAGCGTTGCGTTTTCTTTGTTATTTGAAGACTCCCCGGCAGTTTCTTCTATTTCTTGCGTCTGAGTTTGGAACAATTTATTCCCTGTGGTCTGGTGTGTTTTTTTAACGGGCTCGTGTTGCTTTTGACTTAAAGTAAGGGACAACTCAGATACAATGTCCGATTCATTCAGCGTTTGCTGAACTTTAAAATATTGATCTTTGCCGGCAGGCATTTTTTTTATGGCATTGATGTCGCCTCTTCCGGTTTTTACAACATGGATGTTTTTTTCAATGGAGACAATTTTGTTACTGCCGGCGTCATCGCTGGCAATTTTTACAGGTGAATTTGCAGTGGCTACATCCCTTGGGACTGAAAAATATGTTTGTCGCAGGTCAGTTACCACCATTGTAGCAGCCAACAAACAACACAACAATACCACTGGTAATATCGCCGGACGGCGGCGGCTTTTTTGCGCCGATATTTTGGCAGCCACATTTTCCCAAATAGCGCTGTCAGGCGTCAATTTTAATCCCTCCATTTTTTGCTGCACCTCTTTTTCAAATTCATTTTCCGGCATACTGTTCGTTTTTTGGAAGTGATGAATATTTTTCTATCCACTCAATTAATAAATACCTGGCCCTTGCATATTGTGATTTGGAGGTACCGTCGCTGATCCCCAGCATTTGCCCTATTTCCCCATGGGTATATCCTTCGACGGCGTACAAATTGAAAATAGTTTGAAAGCCTGCAGGCAATTGCCTGATAAGATCGCTTAGCTGGCGTGCATCTAATTCCACCACAGGGTTTGAATCTGACACCGGGTGGAGGGGCGTTTCTGCAAAAACCATTTCTTCCCGGTACCGTTTATTTTTTTTTAAATAATTCAATGCCGTAGTCACCATAATTCTACGTATCCAGGCGCCTAACTCACCCGTAAATTTATAATGGCCTAAGTGTGTAAACACTTTTATAAATCCTTCCTGCAGCACATCTTCCGCATCATGAAGGGATTTGGTGTAGCGATAACATACACCAAGCATAACAGGCGCAAAATGATCATACAATTGCTGTTGGGCAAGCGGCTTTTTTTTAAGGCTGTCTTTTACCAATGCTGTATAATCCATCATATGCGTTACATCAACCTGACAAACATTTATTGCAAGGGGTTGCATTGCCGCTAAAATAATTTAAAAAGATGGAATTATAGATGATGGTGAATATTGGAAAATTCAGCTATTATTCTGTTGAGTTGCTTCCACTGACTGACTGACTGACTGATGCCCGATGTCAAAAATACCACATCATCAATGCATAAAAATCTCAACTATTTTACAGCAGGAAAAAGATTATTTTGACGGATTTCTTTCTACGAAATCTTTTAAGGCATTTAGTGCAGCATCATAACCAGGCCCGGTTAATTTATCTATGAAGATGGCATAAAATTTCTCCCATGGATACCAATGTAATTTAGTGAGTGCCTGCCACTCAACCCGGATATCGTTCGCTGCAGATACAGGAGTAAAACTGATGATATTGTGAATATCATTTTCGCCCTGAGATTGCAATACAAATGTTATTGAAGCAGAATCTACATTGGTAATAGTCAAATGAGTGGTTTTGCCATTGTACACAATATCGCAAGCTGCATTTTTCCCCGCACTAACCTCGCCAAAGTGTAGCGAAGCAATACCGGTTTTAAACATCGGATGCCAGTTTTGCCAGTTTTTTAAGTTACTGGTTTGCTGATACAACCTTTCAACAGGCACATTATTAACTACGGTTGCCCTCGATACTTTTACATTACCAGATATCAGCAATGATAACAAAGTAATGATGATAAACAACCCTGTGATCCCAAAAAGAAAAGCCTTTATAAAACGCAGCATATTATTCCCATTTAAAAACTTTTACCGCAACAGCATATACTATTACGCCCCACAATAATAAAATTCCAATTTCATTTTTTACATCCCAAAGATTCAGCCCTTCGAAGGCA